>JAOTUT010000423.1 GCA_029863735.1 Ignavibacteria bacterium | reverse complement strand
CAAGATTTAATTTTTTCTTTACAGGGCCGAATCCATTTTCTAATTCCCAATCAGGAAGACCTGATGCATTGGTTTTATTTACATTTTGACTCTGATTCGATGAATCACCCTCACTTGAATCACCTCCGCAAGCAGTAATTAACACAAGAGCAGAGATAACAATAAGTAGAAGGTAAATGGTGTTTTTTGACTTGTTTAATTTGTAGTTGAACATCCTTAACTCCTTAATTTTGATAATATAATCGGATTATTTTGTCTGATTAAAAATAGTAAAAGAATTAATACAAGTCAATAGTTAGAATTCTTTATTATATGATATTAATTAGTAGTATCGGGAGTAGGCTCAGTTTCAATGGATTCTAATCGCTCATTGATTTTCTCATTCACTCTTTCATCAAAAAGCTTCCCTATTTCAGCGCCAAGTATAAAAACTGCAGCTGTATAATAAATCCAGAATGCTACTACAATACCAAGAGCATAAGCGCCATAAATTCTGCTGAAGGTGGTGAAGTTAGAAAGGTACATTCCAAAAAGTATTTTAGCACCCACCCAAAATATTGATGCCCAGATCGCACCAAGAACAACCGATCTTTTCCGAATTTTCTTTGTCGGCATAAACTTATAGATGACAGCAAAAATTAGAAACATTACAAAAAATGAAAATGAGGCGGTGAAAACTCTGTGAAAAATTGGTTGGTTAAAAACCTGCAGGTAAGGAGTTGTTTGCGCAAATGAAACAAGAAAATCTAATATCGGAAGAGTCAATATCAAAGCAAGGAAAACGAGTACGATAATTATTATAACCAGGAAATCCCGAAGCTTTCCAAGGAAGATATTTATATCTATATCGGTACCATTAACTTTATTCAGGATTGTGCGTAAGCTGCTTGCAAATCCGCTTGCTGCAAAAAATAATCCAATTATACCAACCCAGCCGGCAATGTTTCTGTACTCGACCACCTCCTGCACACGTTCAAAAATTACGTCTTTGACAAAATTTGCATATGTAACATAGGGAATAACCGTATCGATCATTGTATTTATCTGCATCTCAACTTCCACCGAGTTAAGAAATTTTCCAAGGAGCCAGAAAATAATTAATGTCATTGGTATGATACAGACGAAAAGAGAAAAAGCCAATCCACCCGATAGTAGGAACCAGTGATGGCGATCAGTACGATCGTACAATCCACCAAAATAATGTTTTACAAATTCAACAAACCAATGCCACGCAGGTACCAAATGCAGATAAAAACGAACTTTCCTGAATATTGCATAAAATTTAGTGTTATGGAAAGCTTGTAAAATTTTATTTTTCACCAGACATTATCCGTGATATCGTATTGAAATATAAGTCAGAAAGAGTTTCAACTTTTACGCTAATATCATTATTTATTTTTAATGAAGAACCACCAACATGCCCGACTAAAATGATTGGCTGATTTGATGATTGAACGAATTTTTCAAACTCCGATTTTTTACCTATTGATACAGAAACAATAATCCGTGATTGTGTTTCTGAAAAATACGAAAAATCTTTTCTTGATTTAATTGGAATGTTTACTTCTGCACCAAACATATTTTCATTATTAATTATACAGCACTCAGCAAGAGCACATACTATTCCGCCTTCAGTAATATCGTGTGCAGAATTAATTAAATTTTTTCTAATTAATTCCAAAACGTTATCCTGCAGTTTCTTTTCATCTTGCAGATTAATTTGCGGTGAATTTCCTTCAACTTTTTTGTAAATTACTTTCAAATATTCACTGCCGCCAAGTTCTTCTCCGTCTTCCCCTAAAACGTAAACTAAATCACCTTCATTTTTGAAATAAGATGTTGTTACGTGAGATAAATCTTCGACTAATCCAATCATACCAATTGTTGGGGTTGGATAAACTGCCTGACTTGTCCGGCGAAGCGGCAGTGAAGACGGATCAGGAGATTCATTGTAAAAACTAACATTGCCACCTGTAACAGGAGTATCAAAGAATCTGCAGGCTTCACCCATTCCTGCAATCGCTTCAGCGAACTGCCAGTAAATTTCAGGTTTGTATGGATTACCAAAGTTTAAACAATTTGTAATTGCGAGTGGAATTCCACCTGAACATACAATATTTCTTGCTGATTCTGCAACTGCAATCTTTGCTCCTTCTTTAGGGTTAAGATAAACATAACGTGCATTGCAATCCGTTTTCATTGCAAGTGCCTTGTTCGTACCTTTTATGTAGATAACCGCTGAGTCACAACCGGGACCAACAATTGTATTTGTCCTCACCATTGAATCGTATTGTTCATAAACCCATCTTTTAGAAGCGATGTTTGGGGAAGAAAATATTTTCAGGAAAGTTTCCTGAATATCTTTCGGTTCGGGCAAAGAAGAAAAATCGAATTTTCTTTTTTCTT
>JAOTUT010000424.1 GCA_029863735.1 Ignavibacteria bacterium | reverse complement strand
AAGGAGCTAATTGTTTGTTAACCTCGATGGGAGGGCTGGCCTGAGCTTTATTAAAAGCATCATTTGGATCCGACGCGTTGCCTTTTGCATCCTGATATGTATAATCTATTGTTGCGCTAAATCCGTTACTAAATCTTTTTTCAAAAGAGAGTGTTATCCCCTTTATTGAACCATAATCTATGTTTATAAGCTTGCTAAATTTTTTAAAATTATTTTTAACATGTAACTCACTGCCAAGCAAGTTGCGAATATCCTTCAGATATGCAGTAACTGTAACACCATAGTCACTAAAAAGTTGTTGCTGCAAACCTATTTCATACACAACAGTCTTCTGTGGCTCCAGGTCTGTGTTCCCAATTATATTTCCTACATTTTCAGGAAAATCACCGGTTAATGGAACTCTAAAATTTGGATTTCGGTAGAGATACTCAAATGGTGGCATCTGGAAAAAGTGACCATATGAAATATGTATCGCTCCTTTAGCACTAATGGGATAGGAAATTCCAAGTCTTGGACTAAATTGATATTTCTCACTTGCCACACCAAACAAAGAATTTGGAAATGGCGGTAAAAGACCATCAAGAGCTGCGATATTATTTGGATCCAAGAGATATTTTCCATCAGGTTGAAAATAATCGAATCTTACACCAACATTAACAATTAAATAATCCAGTTCAATTTTATCCTGGATATAACCAGCAAATTGATAAGGATTTGTACTATAAACATTGGAGTTAAATGATCCGGGTGCGGGTAATGTAGGTTTAAATCCTGTTGAAGCATTAATTACAATTTGAAAATCTCTATAGTCAACATCAAAGTATTTAAATTCTGCGCCGGTTTTAATTTGGTGCACCTGTGTCAGTTGTGTTGTTAAATCAAGTTTTCCAGTATATGTTTTCGCCGTATGGTAAAATTGCCAGTTCTCCGTTCCGCCTGTCAAAAATGCATTTCCACTAACATTGTTTTTTATATTCGGGTCAACATATCTTGAATCTAATGGATTCTCAAAGACATACTGGCTATAATCCGACTCAAATGTTGAAGCAAGAATATCCAGGAATGTCGAATTACTGAATACGTGAGTATATTGAGCACTTAATAAATAACTATCATTAAATTTTTTATAGTCACCATCGGGATTAAGCTTATATTGATGATCATAGTCTCTATACTTTTCTTTAGAATATAAACCATTTAATACTATTCCCCTGCCTGTACCTATGTTAATAGCAATCTTAGCTTGCAACGAAAGTTTGTCATTAAAAGCCATAGGAACAAAAATGCCGTCACCCGTTGATCCAACTTGCCATTCCGCAGGATCATTTGCTGAGAAATCAGAAACATCAGAAGGATTAAAAACTCTTTCACCATAAATAAATCCTTCATCACGTAAATATCTTCCAGATAAGAAAAATTTTAGTAATTCACCTGCTCCAGGCACCGGTCCCGAAAATGTTCCTTGTAGATTGTAAACACCGGTAGGAGAAATATTGCTAATATTATCAAATACTTCTGTTCTAGATGATACATAATCACCAAAATAACCAGAAAAACTAAATTCGTATTTATCATCAGGTAACTTAGTTACCTGGTTTACAACACCTGATAAAGCATCACCATATTCAGCATTAAAGGTACCGGTTAACACCTGAACTTCTTGTATGCTATTTATATCTGCATCTAATGAAGGTTCACCAGTAAAGACATCATTTGCAGAAACACCATCTATTAGATATTGAACCTCGCCTATTCTACCTCCCCTAAAATGTCCATTAATAACACCGGCCTGTAAGTTCACAACTGATTGTACATCTTCTATTGGAAGCATAGCAATGTCTTCACCACTTATATTCGATTGAGTAGATGTTAAATCTTTCTGAACAATTGGGCGTGTTGCAATAACCACAACATCTCCCATTGCAACTGCTTCTTCTCGGAGATTAAAATCTATTTTTGTAGTTTGATCAACCGAAACTTTTACATTCTGAGTAATCACAGAATTATATCCAACAAGAGAAGCTTTAACTTCATACTTTCCTGGTGGTATATTTATAATGAAGTAATTTCCATCAAAATCTGTAGCAGCACCAAGCGTTGTACCAACAATTAATACGTTTGCGCCAATAAGTGGTTCTCCGGATGTGGCATCAATTATTTTCCCGGATATTTTTCCCGTTGTGCCCGCAATAACCAAACCGTTGAATAGAATAAGTAGTAAGATTAATAATGGAGCTATTGCGTTAATATTTTTTATAGTTCGCATTACTTCAACCTATCTTAGCTCAAAAATATTTTAGTAACACTTAAGTTAGTTAAAGAAAAGGGACACTATATTTCAAGTGCCCCTCTACATACAATTTTATTTCATAAGTATCATTTTCTTTGCCTGAAAGAATTCACCAG
>JAOTUT010000422.1 GCA_029863735.1 Ignavibacteria bacterium | reverse complement strand
TTTTGATGCGTAATAATTTGAGCCAATCTCTTTGTCAATATTAGCTTGGGTCGACACAATAGTGTTATCTATATTGTCGTTACATCCGAAGAAAAGCAGAAACGAAAGTAAACTGAGAGTTAGTAATTTTTTCATTTTATTATCCTTTTTATAAACAATTATTTTTTTTAAAATCAATTAATTAACAAATCCATATCTTGAAAAATGATTTAGTTGCGCATTCTTTACATATAAATATCCTGATGCTACGTTAATTGATAAAGATTCATATGCAACGTCTTCTATTGTACCATCATTAGCTATATAAACAAATCTAACCGTCTCGGGATCTACACCCGATAAATCTAAACCATAAAAACGAAGTCCGCATAGTACAGGTACATTAAATGACATCGAAGGACCATACTCCATAGTAGCATAATCTGTGTTATATGTTTTGGTAATGTCTGCATATCCGGAGAATGAATTTTCCGGGAATAATAATCTTGAATTGACAGTTACAGTGCCAAATGGTCCACCTTGATAGCTAAACCTATTATAAAATATTCCTCCCTGTTCACCTGAAATTTCTTCGGAAAATGTATATATCGTTTCAATAGATAAACCGCCGGTTGGTGTAGGGAGTGAAATCAACTTGTACTCCTGGTCGGATATTTCTTCAACGGGTGTTAATATTTCTGAATCCTGGTTACATCCGAAGAATAACAGGAACGAAAATAAACTGAGTATGAGTAATTTTTTCATTGTTTTATCTTTTATAAATATGTTTTGTTTATTAAATTATTATTTGCTTCTTAATTATCTTACCCAACCATATTTGGAAAAGTGGTAAAGTTTAGCATTAAGAACTCTAATCTTGTTGTTATGAATATCAACGCTAGACTGTTTACTACTAATCAGCTCAACATTGCCATAATCATCAAAGTAAGCGAAATCATAACGCCCTGAAGTTAGATAACCCAATGCCTGCAGATCAACTCCCCATACTTCGTAATAGAGTTTCAATGGTTTTTTAAATGCCATTTCCGGAAAGAATTGAATAGTAGTCTCTTCAGGGTTTGGTTGGATTACAATTTCCCTTGTTCCTTGAAATGCGTTTCTGGGTATTCGAAGAGACATAGAAGAATAAATCTCTCTCCCATTTCCATTAACGTAAGAGGTATCCCATTCTATCCAACCACCTTTTTTACCGTCAATTAATTTTGAAACTGAAACAATTGTGGGGTTTTCAGGTACAGGTGGTTGTTCGATTAATTTGGAATTATTGGGGGTTGTTACTATAGAGTTATCTAAATTGTCGTTACATCCAAGGAAGGTAATCCCCACAAGAAGAAAGAGCAGAATTGATTTTTTCACATTGACCCCTGCAATATTTAGTGCTAAAGTTTATTTAAGTTGAAATAGTTTTAAAATTTAGCTTTCTTTCAGCCTAACAATAAAAGGCTTTAGTCCAAATTCTCAACATATTTATCTATTGACTTCTTCATTATAATCTTCAAAACTTTAATCTTTATCATTTTTATATTTATAAATTAATCTGATGCATATATATAATTTAAAAGATCAAATTGACATATAAATGTAATAACCGCGACAATTATATAATGAACGCTACAATAAAGAAATAAATAATTATAAAATAAGATTGTATTTCTTTTGAATCATCTACGACTAAAATCTTTATCATTACCATCTACTAATTTAATCCGCTGCATATATATAATTCTAAAAGTCAAATAGATATTTGAATGAAATAACCGCCACAATAGTGTAATGAACGCCACAATAAAGAAATAAATAATTAATTAAAGTAACAGTCTGATAATTTGGACAAAATTTGTAACTGCGGACAGTAATTATCGAACTAAGGTAATAATTTTCTTTAAACCGAAATAAAGCCCATAATACAATTATTCAAATCCTTGAATAGTTAGTTGTTTGTTAAAATTTCAAACTCTTTTAGATACTCAATTTGGTATATATTTTGAAACGACTATGCAGCATTCAGATAGAATGATAATTGCCGTTTATTAACTAAAATGATATGATTAATGCTATTATGGATACTGAAGAAATAGTGAATAGCTCCAATATTGCAAATAGTAGTTCACTAACTAATGCACATAGAACTTTAAAGGATGAAAATGAAATAATTGAGTCAACATTATCATTCGTATCAAGAGTTTCTCACGAGTTCAGATCACCATTAACTACAATTCAAACTTCTGCCGAAATATTGGAATCATATAATGACCGCTTAACTGTTGAAGAAAAAGAGAAACAATTTCAAACAGTTTATGAGTCTATATCTAATTTATCTGAATTACTCGATGATGTAATCATGTTTTGTAAAGCAAACACAAAATCAATTAAACCTCGATATGAAAAATTTGAGCTAATAAATTAT
>JAOTUT010000420.1 GCA_029863735.1 Ignavibacteria bacterium | reverse complement strand
TTCTGATCACTTCACGCTTAATTGGGCTTGAACGGGAGAAATAAATCCTTATTTTGCAACGGTATGAAAAAGAAAATTACAGTAATAATTTTTGTGGCCCTGATATTCTCCGCACAGGCTCAGCAAAGAAATGACCAGAAATTAGTCCTTGCTCAAAGCTATGAACAGATAGGGGATTTTGATTCAGCTACGAAACTTTATGAGGAATTGTACGTTTCAGACCCATTGAATTCGCAATACATTGGTGCACTGTATCGCGTTTACATACAGAAAAAAAATTATGCTGCTGTGGTAAACATTCTTGAAGAAACAATTAAACAAAAACCGGATGATATAAGTGCTTATGGGATGCTTGGTACATCATACTACTTAATGGGGAATGAGGAGAAAGCATTTGAATCCTGGGATAAGCCTTTACAGTCGGGCAATGTTAATCCAATGTTTTACAGGATTATTGCGGATTATGCCGTTGAGCGCAGAGCTTTCGAAAAGGCAATAGAATTATATGAGAAGGGCAAAGAAGTTTCAAGTGATAGAATTCTTTTTGCTTATGATCTTATAAGGCTTTATTCACTAACAATGCAGTTTGAAAAAGCTGCCGGTGAATATTGTTTTATTCTTTCATCAGATCCGACACAGCTGCAAGTTGTCGAGCTTAAGGTTTTCGAAAATATAAATCGACCTGGTGCGCTTGATGCTACATTAAAAGTTGTTGAAGATTGTGCCGATAAAAACATCATCAGTTTTTCATACCTGCTTGCTCGTTTATATACTGAGAAGAAATTCTATGAAAAGGCTTATGAAACGTACCTTTACATCGATGAAAAACAATCAAGTAAAGGAAGAGATCTTTACCAGTTTGCTCAGCAGATGTTCACTGAGAAGGAGTACAAATTATCTTCCGAAGTTTTTGAGAAAATTACGGAACGTTATCCCGATTCTCCTATTATTTCTCAAGCAAAGCTGGGATATGCACGCTCGCTTGAAGCCTCGCTGCTTGAAGAATATGAAAAAACTCTTCCACTATGGAAACCCTATTTCCCGCTTAAGAAATTTCAATCAGAAGAAACTGAAAAAGTGTTAAGTGCTTTTAATGTAGTGACAAATCTTTATAAACATTCAGAACCGGCTTACGAGAGCATACTCAGAACCGCAAATATTAAATTTTATCTTTTAAATGATTATAAAAGCGCCCATCAACTTTTAAGTATTATTGTCAGCGAAGCACCTCTCTCAAAAAACTCTGCAGAAGCCTACCTTGAATTAGGTGGCATTGCTCTTATTCAGGGAAATATTGAAGAAGCAGAAAAAGATTACTCCGCGATATTAAGCCTGCATAGTGCTGGTGAAAATGAAAAGAATAAAGCTAATTATAAACTGGCAAAAATAAACCTCTTCCAGGGTAAAATTAATGAAGCAAGAAAGTTTATATCCAAGGTGTTAATTAACTTAAAAGATAATTCAGCTAACGATGCTCTTGAGCTTTCTCTCCTATTGAACCCCCAGATGATTGATTCGTCTAACCTTATGACTTTTGCACAAGCCGAGTTTTTTGTTGAGCAGAAAAAGTTTGAAGAAGCAGCTGTTTACTATAAGAAACTTTCTGAGAATCAACAGGCTTTTATTTTACAGGCAATTTCAGCAGTCAGATATAGTGAAATGATGCTGGCAATAGATAATTTTCCTGAGGCGGTATCTGTTCTGGAAAGTATTTCTTCAGAATGCGAAAAAAATATTTATGCCGATAAAGCCGTATATTTGCTTGGCAAGATTCATCAATTTGGAATAAAAAATTATAGTAAGGCCGAAGAATTTTACCAGAAACTTTTAGCTGATTATCCTAAATCGATTTATAAAGATGATGCAAGAGCACAGCTTTTATTATTACAAAATAAACCCGGGACTTGAATGAATAAAAAACCAGGACAGAAGATTGTTAAATGTTCTTTCTGCGGAAGGGAAGGACAAGAAGTCGGAAGTATGATAGCCGGACCCGACGTTTATATATGTGATATATGTATCGCAAGCAGTGTTGATATCCTAAAAAATAATCTTGCCGCATTTCAGAATTCACGAAATAAAGAAAAATACAACCATACCCCCGCAACAATAAAAAAGCAGCTTGATGAATATGTTATTGGGCAGGATAGAGCAAAGAAAGTACTTTCAGTTGCTGTCTACAATCATTACAAGAGAATAAGTATACGGTCGACATTTTTTGAGCTGGATGATGTTGAAATTGAGAAAAGTAACATATTGTTAATCGGTCCTACCGGAGTTGGAAAAACATTACTTGCACAAACACTTGCAAAGATACTTGATGTTCCGTTTGCAATTGCAGATGCAACTACTTTAACGGAAGCCGGGTATGTTGGTGATGACGTTGAAACTGTTCTTGTTCATCTGCTCCA
>JAOTUT010000421.1 GCA_029863735.1 Ignavibacteria bacterium | reverse complement strand
TTTCATCTAGTGAAGAATAAAAGAACTAAAGTAAATAGATAGATTAATTTCAAAATTATTCGATGAAGTATCTTAATTCATAATTTGTTTAATTAAAAAGGCGTTGATATTTAGTTTACCAACGCCAGGAATTGTGGAGCTAAGGAGGATCGAACTCCTGACCTCTTGAATGCCATTCAAGCGCTCTCCCAGCTGAGCTATAGCCCCAAAATTTGTTTTTCTTTCATCAAAGCTAAATATCTTTTACTCTTTTGTCAATTTAGATAATAGAATAGAGTGCAATTATTTTATCCTTTGAAAAGAACCAGATTGAGAAATATTTTTACTACTAAATGAATAGAAATTATTATAAATATTATTTTGTTTTAATGGCAGCCTCATTAATTTTATTTGCGCAAAGCTGCGATGATACTTTTACAAACTCGGAAGTTGATAATATAGTTATGCCCGATTCAAATGTTAGCTATAATGCACATATTGCGCCTGTATTTGAAGTTAAATGTGTTCTATGCCATAATAATACGGGTAGAAAAGAAGCCGGGCTAGATTTATCATCGTGGTTAGCTGCTACAAATGATCCAAGTATCATTTTTCCTGGAGATGATAGTAGTAGTGTCTTGGTTTGGACTATTGAGAGAATATATAAACCAATGCCGCCTTCAGAGAGTTTAATACCAAATCACATAAAAGGAATAAGAACATGGATAAGAGAAGGAGCTCTTAACAATTAAATCCATTTCATTTGTTTATACCAATCGCAAGTTCGTTTAATCCCTTCTTCAATTGATACCTTTTGGCGGTAACCAAGTTCCTTCATCGCTTTTGAAGTATTGCAGATCCAGTATCTTTGTGTCAGGTCTTTTGCCTTCTCAATATTCAATGTTGCAGGTTTTGAACTGAACATGGAAAAGAATTGTGCAAATGCAGCTAGAATAAAAACAATAAAATGCGGTATCCTTATTCTGATCGCTCTTTTACCTAAAGCTTTTGAAGTTATATCACCAACCTCATTCCAGTTATAAAACTTTTCAGAGCTAATAAAATATATTTCTCCGTTTGACTTATCAGAAATTGCAGCTAGGTATAATCCTTCTGCAATATCAGCAACGTGAAGTAAACTTAGTTCCTTTTTGTCGAAGCCAATCATTGTGGTTAATCCGCGATTGAATACCTGGAAATAAATAAATATTTCTGTATCACGTTCGCCATAAATTGCAGGCGCCCGGCAGATTGTAACTGGAAAAATATCTTTGAAGCTCAACGCAAGCTGTTCCTGTTTTAACTTGCTTCTTGCATAGGTAGTCAAAGGATTCGGTTTCATTTCTTCTGATACAGGTACACTATTCAGAGCAGGACCACTTACGGTTTGACTGCTAACAACAATAAACTTTTTTAGTTGATCTTTCATTTCAGCGGCAACTTCGAGCAATACTTTGGTCGCTTCAACATTTCCTTTAAAGTAACCAGCTTCATCCTTCGCTTTAACTACTCCGGCAATGTGAAAAATATAATTTACATCTTTGAATGCTTCTCTTAATCCATTTTTATCGAACAGACCACAATCATATATCTTCAATTTCTTTCCCTTAAGCCACTGAAGATTACTCGATTTGCGAACTACACATCTGACTTCAAAATTTTTTGTAAGTAGATAGTCAACAAGGTGACTACCCACGAATCCATTAGCTCCGGTTACTACCGCAATTTGTTTGTTGGTCATTTACTTTGCTTGCTTTTAAAACGTTTTAGTAATACATTTTATCCCAAAATTAACAAAAATCTTCAACTTTTTAATTAAACATTGCTTTCGATAACCAACCAAGGAGTTTCATTTGGATCTATTCACCAAGTGCTTTGAATTTACTAGAGCAGATGAAATAAAAGCTTTAGGAGTTTATCCTTACTTCCGTCCAATTGAAGAAAATGAAGGCCCGGTCGTTCAGATTGAGGGAAGAAAAATAATAATGGCCGGTTCAAATAACTATCTCGGATTAACTGCTCATCCAAAGGTAGTTGAAGCAGCAATAAAAGCAGTTGAAAAATATGGCACTGGCTGTTCTGGTTCCCGTTATCTGACTGGTACGCTTGATTTACATATTGAACTCGAAGAAAGACTTGCTAAATTTTTTAACGCGGAAAGTGTTCTGTTGTTCACTACCGGATACCTAACAGCTCAAGGTGTAATTCCAACTCTTGTTGGAAGAAATGAATACATTATTTCGGATAAAGATAATCACGCTTGTATTATGGCTGGTAACCTTATGGCAAAGGGTGCAACTGGAAATTTTCTGCGCTACAAGCACAACGATATGGATGACCTGCAGCGTGTTATAGAGAGAGTTCCTGCCGATGCCGCAAAATTTATTGTAAGTGATGGCGTATTTAGTACTGGTGGTGAAATTGTTGATCTC
>JAOTUT010000419.1 GCA_029863735.1 Ignavibacteria bacterium | reverse complement strand
AAAAATTGCAGAAGCAGAAAACCCTGATCTGATAGATATCAATGCAGGATGCTGGGTAAAAAATGTAGTGGGACAGGGTTGCGGCTCAGCCCTCTTAAAAGATCCTCCTTTCATGCAGCAGCTTGTAAGAGAAGTGGTTAATTCAACTTCATTGCCTATTACAGTAAAAACAAGATTAGGATGGGATGAGAACAGCATACAAATTCTTGAAGTGGCAAAAAGAATGGAAGCCGCAGGTGCCGTGGCTTTAACAGTTCATTGCAGAACGAGAAAAGCTGGTCATACCGGAGAGGCGGACTGGAGCTGGATTCCAAAAATAAAAGAAGTTATTAACATACCTGTAATACTGAATGGTAATGTGCTTACAGCTCAGGATGTAAAAAAAGCTTTCGATGAATCCGGTGCAGATGGAATTATGATTGCTCGTGGGGCAATTGGTAATCCCTGGATATTCAGAGAAGCAAAAGAACTTCTCTCAACTGGAAATATTACAACTGTTGTTGATGAAGAGATGAGAATAAAGACTTGTCTCAAGCATCTTAAACTTGCAGTAAAAATCAAAGGCGAGAGGAGAGGAGTTTTAGAGCACCGTAAGTTTTATGCCGGTTATCAGAGAGGTATGTACGGCGCCGCACGAATAAGATCTGAGCTTATGAAATTAACTGAATATAATTCTGTTGAGGATGCATTGTTGAAGTATCTTGATACTCTCGAATCGGATTTTGAAAAAGTAACAGCTGTTTAAACTTAGAATTAACTCATTTACAATTCTCAACTTTGAGTACTAATAAAGACAAACTCGCCAGGATCATTTCAACACTTTTTGTCCCTCCATCATTTACTATTGTCGTCTTTACCATCTTTGCGCTTTTTCTCGAAACTGACCCAATTAAAATAGCTGTGACTATTCTGGTAGCATTACTTTTTGGATTCACTGCACAAATTATTCTATTTGTATTCCTTCGAAGGCGGGGGAAAATTGTTGACCTGGATGCTTCCGCTAAGGAAGAAAGGACGACTCCTTTCCTGGTTTCAGTTGGATTTTATGTTGTTGGTCTAGTCATATTGATAATATTTAAAGTCAACATAATTTCAATCGCTTTTTGGTTTTGTTATATTTCCAATACTTTAGTTACAATCTTTATAAACAAGCATTGGAAAATAAGCGCACACGCAATGGGTGCAGCAGGACCTCTGGCTGCAATAACTTATGTTTTTGGTCCGATTGTCGTGATATTTGCTTTGATCGTATTTTTAGTTGGATGGTCAAGAATTCAATTAAAAGTACACAGTGTTACCCAAGTTATTGCCGGAATTCTGTTTGCTTTTATTTCAACTTACGTACAGATATATTTTATAGTTAAATGGTTATACTAATTTTTATTGGGAAAAAGCTATGATCAAATATGAAACTAAAGATGAAATAGGAATTTTGACTCTCAATCGTCCTGAAAAACGAAATGCTCTTCATCCTGAATTAGTGAAACAAATGAAATCAAAGCTTAAAGAAGTTGAAAAGGATGAATCCGTTAAAATATTAATTATCACTGGTGAGGGAAAAGCATTCTGCGCAGGTGCAGATCTTGAATACCTAAATCAAATAAGAACTTTTTCCTCTTTGGAAAACGAAAAGGATTCAAGAGAACTGGCTGAGCTATTCCTGATGATAAATAGTTTTTCAAAGATAGTTATCGCTGCTGTTAATGGAGCAGCCATAGCGGGAGGTTGTGGACTAGCTTCCGTGTGCGATATCATAGTTGCGGATGAAGCAAATGCCAAATTTGGTTACTCAGAGGTAAAAATTGGATTCATACCAGCTTTAGTTTCTACTTTTCTTATCAGAAAGGTTGGTGAGGGAATGGCAAAGCAATTGTTACTATCAGGGGAAATTATTGAAAGCAAACGAGCTTATGAGATAGGATTTGTTAACTATTTATATAGTAATGCTTTAACAGGAACATTGGATGTTGCTTATAAACTAAAAGATAATTCATTACAGAGTATGGAGCTAACCAAAATGATGATTAATAAAGTATCAGGATTATCTGTTGAAGATGCAGTTGAATATTGTATTGGGTTAAACACAATCAGTCGTACAACAGAAGATTTCAAAGAAGGATTAAATAATTTTTTAACTAAAAAGTAGGGATACTATGCCAGCCGATTTACAAAAATACATCCGGAGCATAAGAGATTTTCCTATTAAAGGAATAATGTTCAGGGATATAACAACTTTGCTTAAGGAACCTGCAGCATTAAAGGAAACTTTAAACCAGTTGCTTTCTTTTATAAGCGGCCAAAAGATTGATAAAGTAGTAGGGATTGAATCAAGAGGATTTATATTCGGAGCCATGCTTGCCAACGAGCTTAAAGCAGGCTTTGTTCCGGTAAGAAAACCCGGAAAACTTCCTGC
>JAOTUT010000418.1 GCA_029863735.1 Ignavibacteria bacterium | reverse complement strand
TTTTAATCTCTTCTAAAAGAGATTTTTCCTGCTCTGTAGACCTTACGCCTAGGATTAGACCGATTATAATAGCGACTATTATTATTAGGACAAATACTAATATGACGATTCCCATTCTAATCTTCCATAAAATGTTAGTCTTATACCTTAAACTAAAGTAATTTTCGAATAATAACCATTTCTCATGTTATTTCTATAAATGTCAAAGGGAAATTACCATTCATTTATTTATTACTAAATGACCGTATACCATCAAAAAGTTTTTCAACATAAAACTCATCTAGATATTCATTAATTTTCTATAACATTCTTTTTGTCTAAATATCAAAAATAAGCTTAATTACCATACAAATGTATGGTAGATATAGTTTATACCCTACTTTGAATAAAAGTGCCGCCAGCACGCTCTGTGGGAGCAACAGGGCTTCATTTTGTGTCCGATTGGTATCTATTTTTAGCAGTTACAAGCTGGTATTTTTATTGAGGCTAAGAAGATGGTGTTGATGAAGCAAGTTATAATATTTTTCATTTAATACCCTATTAATGAAAGTTAGTGGGGGTATTAACTGGCTAATCTTCAATCGACCCAGCTTGACTTTTGTGTCTTATTTAACCAAGTTTAAACTGTGTTTTAGTTCCCGCCTTATAGAGAACTGTTTGATGCTTTCTATCTAAATAATAGATTTTTTATAAGGGAGGTTTACATGCAATGTATTAAATATTATAATATATCAAGGAAAATATGATTAAATATTTCTCACATTCATTAGCGTTAAGTTTATCAATTCTAAAATATTTTATTTTAATTTTCATTGTTGCGACTAATTCTTCATTAAGTCAATTTGAAATACAGAATGCCTTCCCCAATCTTACTTTTAATAATCCACTATTCTTGACCAATTCCAATGATGGTACCAACAAAATTTTTGTTGTTGAGCAAAGTGGAAGAATAAAAGTTTTCCCGAATAATTCTAATGCTTTATCAGCGAAAGAATTTTTGAATATCACTGACCGTGTTTCTACAGGAGGTGAGAAAGGCCTGTTGGGATTGGCTTTTCATCCTGACTACGAAACAAATGGATTTTTCTACGTGAACTATACTAATTTAGACAGTACCGTTATTTCCAGATTTCAAGTTACAAGCAATCCAGACTCGGCAGACAAAAACAGTGAGATGAAATTATTAGTATTCGATCAGCCATATTCAAATCATAATGGCGGATGGATAGGATTCGGACCGAATGACGGTTATCTTTACATCGCAACAGGTGACGGTGGCTCAGGAGGTGATCCACAGAATAATGGACAAAGTGTCTATACGATGCTTGGAAAAATTCTACGGATAGATGTTGATGGCGGTTCTCCTTACATAATACCACCAACCAACCCCTTTTATGATAGTACAAACATTTCAGTACAAAAGGAAATATTTGCTTGGGGATTACGAAATCCGTGGCGATGCAGCTTCGATCCGATCACAAACAAACTATGGGCTGGTGATGTTGGACAAGGTTCCTGGGAAGAAGTTGATATAATTGAGAACGGGAAAAACTACGGCTGGCGTTGCTATGAAGGAAATCATCCTTACAATACATCCGGATGTAATTACCCGGAATATATCTACCCTGTTTGGGAGTATAGTCACTCCACTGGATTCTCTATAACAGGAGGATATGTATACAGAGGATTAAGCGTACCGGAGTTGTTGGGGAAATATATTTATGGCGACTATGGAACGAGGAAAATATGGTCGTTAGAGTATGATGGAGTGAACCCTCCAAATAACGAGTTATTGTTAACAGCTCCGGGTTCTATTACTTCATTTGGTGTTGATGAACATTCTGAGTTATATATTGTCTCATCAAACGGTAATATTTATAAATTAAATCCGGGAACAGCTTGTCTTGATGTAAATTTATCTACAGGTTGGAATCTTGTCTCCGTTCCATTTCTAAATAATAATATGTCAGCGTCGAATATTTTTTCTAATTCAAGTTCAGAAGTATTTGGCTATGATAGTGGTTATTTTATAGTAGATACCTTAGTAAATGGTAAAGGTTATTGGGTGAAATATAACAATTCTCAAAGTATGCAAATTTGCGGAACCAGAATATCCTTTCCGATTGAAGTCTATGCAGGTTGGAATATTATAGGACCCTTTGATAAACAAATCGCAGTTGAAAATATTAATTCTAATCCACCTAATATTATTATCTCTCAAATCTTCGGCTATAATTCTGGATATAATATTGCTGATACATTAAAACAGGGCAAAGGCTATTGGGTGAAGGCTAATGCGAGTGGAACAATACAGCTAAATACTGAATTAGATAAAGAGTAAATAAAGATTTAGACGGGGTTAGTTCCTTTTCAGGAAAATGCGTTTTCTTCTCTATCACTATTGGAATATTATAATTTTC
>JAOTUT010000417.1 GCA_029863735.1 Ignavibacteria bacterium | reverse complement strand
CAATATTTATGACCCCACTTTTAATCCAGGTCCACTCTCAGGAGAAGTATGGATGAATGAGCTTAGAGTAATAGGTGCAAATGATACACCTGGCTGGGCATACAGTCTAAGTACATCAATTAAGTTTGCTGATTTGATGACGGTAAATTACAATATGAGCTATTCAAATCCGTACTTTCATCGGCTGTCGGAACGTTTTGGTTCAAGAATTGAAACCCAGAACTGGGCTTTGTCTACCGATATCGACATTTTGAAACTTGTGCCGTTTAAAATGCAGGGTAGTAACCTCAGGCTGAATTATTCCCACACTGAATCCTTTGGTAAACCATTGTACATTCCCGGAACCGACATAAGTGTTGCACAGGCTGAGAAACAATTATTAGAGACGCCCCCGGATTCTGCTACACAAACACCTGAACAGTTGGTTGTTTCTACACAAACTATGAATGTTTCAAATACAATTTCTTCCTCCAATATAAAATTAAAAATTCCCACAGATGTCTGGTATATAAGAGATACATGGAACGCCTTGACTTATGGATTTAACTACAACAATAGGTTTAGCCGAAGCCCAACGATTGTTGAATCGAGCAGTTGGTTATGGACTGCATCAATTAATTACGGATTTAATTTTAGTCCGGATCTTTTCTTCAAGTTTGCCGACATACCTATTATTGGTCCGTTCTTCGCATTGTTCGGTGATTATAAAGATGTAAAATTTTATTTTGCTCCTCAGAACTTTGCAGCAAATGCTACCGCAAGTCGCAACCAAAGTAGTAGTCAAACAAGATCAACAACAAACAATCCAACACAACCGATTAAGTCTCAGGATTTTTCAACCAGCAGAGGATTCAACTATAACTGGAAGATTACCGAGGGAGGTCTGATAAACCTTACAACAAATTACAATCTGGTCATTAACTCATCACTGGCCTACCTTCTTACAAATCCGGATGGGTCTGAAAGAAGTGAGGATCAGGTGTGGAGTGAAATTTTTGGCGGAGCCGGTTTTGGACAGGATACTCGTTACCAGCAATCACTTGATTTCAGAACTCAACCAAGACTGCCTTCTCTCTGGGATATAAATCGTTACTTTACAGTTACTGCAGGTTATTCTGTTGGTTATCGATGGGACTATGATTTAAGGAACGAACTTTCCGGAAGAAGTGCCGGTACAAATACGAAATTTACTACCGGACTGATCCTAAGATGGAAATCATTGACAGAACCAATATTCGGGACAGATAAACCAACTGAAACCACAAAGAAAACAGATAATGATTCAACTATTGTTGACGGTAATAAACCTTCTTCACTGAACAGAGCATTACAATTTTTTAAAGCAGCACTCAAAGCTGTCTTTTTCGACTGGGAAAATTTCACGGTTAATTATGCTCATGATTACAGTTATGCAAAATCGGGCATTCAGGCAACTGGAACAGGATTTAATAATTTTTGGGGATTTACACAGGATTATGGAAACGGTCCATCCCGCGGGTATCAGCTTGGTTTAAATAGTGCCGATGTTGGTCCGAGAGCTTTTTCATCAGGTTCTACATTAAGTGATGTTTATACAGAAAAGAATAATATCGATATGAAAACATCCAGACCTCTATGGGAGGGTGCAAAGATTGATATAAACTGGAATGTTAGCTGGTCACAAAATAAAAATGTATCGCTTACCGCTGATGCGCTTGGTAACATTACCGTTTCAAGTACAAATGCAACCGGAAGTATTAACAAATCATTTTTATCACTGCCTTCAGGTCTTCCATTTGTTGAATCGGGAATCAGCAAGGTTAATTCGCTATATAATCCTAACGATCCTAATCCAAGACAAAGTCTTACAAATGCATTTGTTGAAGGACTCGAATCAATTCCATTCCTTTCGGGCTTACCTATTTTTGAACAGATAAAACAATATATCCCACGACCCAACTGGAGATTTACATGGGATGGTTTAGAAAAATTACTTTTCTTTAAATCAATTGCACAGAGAATCTCACTTGATCATTCATATTCTTCTTCATACGTAGAAGGTTGGAAACTTACTACAGAAGGCATAGAAGAAACACAGACTCAAAGAATTGAATATGGATTTACACCGTTTGTAGGTTTAAATCTTACGTTTGGAGAATTATGGGGTGGAAATTTATCCGGAAGTATTAAATTTGGGTCCAGAACCGCCTATGATCTTGGAGTAAGTACAACTAACATAACAGAAACATCATCAACTGATATCGGGTTTACAGCTAGCTATTCAAAAACAGGTTTTGATGTTCCTTTATTTGGAATTTCACTTAAGAATGATGTAGAATTTCTGTTATCGTATACTAGCTCAAGTAATTCAGTTATTCGGTTTGATATGAATAATTTTACGGAAGATGGTGTCCCTCAGGATGGAACAACTAGAACCTCCAT
>JAOTUT010000416.1 GCA_029863735.1 Ignavibacteria bacterium | reverse complement strand
AAAAATATCCTTAATTGGGAACAGCGTTGCCCCGGGAATATGCTTCTCCTCGTATTCATCTTTTTTTCCAATATGCAAGATTATTATCGAGGGATCATCTAGATGCTCAGCTAACCATTCAGTAGTAACCAGCATCGATTCCTTTTGATTTTTATCTTGTGAAAATGTATTGCCCCCAATCAACAAAAAAAGTGCAATACTAATGACGAAGTGCATTAAAACCTTTCTCATTGTTAGTCCCTTTGTAAATTATTTTGAAATATTATTTAGTATCAAATTTTTATTCCATTATTTTACAAGTGCCCTGCCACTGATCGACTGAATTATTCAAATCTTTTAGCAGCGATAGTAAAACTTTTCTATGCTCAGGTTTTATATTTTCAAAAATTCTCTTTTCAGATTCAAATACGTTTGCCCAGGATTTAAGAAATACTTTTTCTCCTCTTGAGGTTAATCTTATCATCCTGATACGTGAATCTTCAATATGTTGCTTTCTCTGTACTAATTTTTTCCCTTCCAACTGATCTACTACCCTTGTAATAGTGCTAATTGTTAAATGCATTTGTTCTGCCAGTTTTTTCATTGTTAGAGCACCTTGAAAGTGAAGGGTTTCCAGTACATAGCATTGGCTTACAGAGATTCCAAAGGATGTAATCTCGTTTCTATCACGAAACTGATACTTTTTAATCAATTCTATTATACTGTTGTGGAATTCTTCTACTTCTTTTCCGATTGAACTATTTTTCATTAAGTCCAAAATTTAGTTGTAAGATACAAGTATTATACAATCTTTCAACTAAATGTTCAAGAGATACAATGCCCAATAAGTATGTTTGGTGACTATTTGATTTGAAGGATATAATACGAATGATGGATGGGAAGGAAATTTCTTTGTACGCCGACCACTGATTATTTACCCAGGCGGGGGTTTTTTAGGTTCGAGTTACTGATAGAATTAAATTGGACTATTAATATAATTGTAGGTTACTAATCCGTAATTATCTCCCCATTATGGATCACCATTTGAACATTCATAAGAGCTTCCAAATCATCAAGAGGATTATATTTTACAATGATTATATCAGCAATTTTCCCTAGTTCGATTGTTCCCAATTCATTTTCTAAACCACAGACATAGGCCCCGTGTTTAGTGCCGGATATGATGATTTGCATTGGGGTCATTCCTGCTTCCCGCATCAACTTCATTTCGGTTATTGGCATACCCAAATCAAATGGAGTTGTATATCCATCGTAATCCGTACCTAAGGCAACCTTACCCCCGACCTGAACGAAACGCATAAGATTATTTTTTGCTATTGCAATCCAATTCAAATTATATCTTTCACTTACGCCCTTCCAGAGTTCAAGCGTTGGTACCCAATACATATTTTGTTCAATCATAAAATTAATAAGCGAGTCGGGCAGAGTATTAATTACCATATGATCAACATCGTCCACTCCACCATGAAGTGCCATATCTAGGTGGGCAGACCGACTTATATGAGCAGCAACTCGTTTATTTCTATTATGTGCTGTTTGGCAAATCATTTTAATTTCATTCATAGAAAGCATAGGCCAGGTTCGCCCCTGAAGATTATCTTCAATTGCAATTTTAATAAGATCAGCTCCGGCATCAATAAGTTCATTTATTTTCTGTTCTGCATCACCGGGTGATGTAACTGGATAATTACCATACCCTCCAACTGTAGTTACTAAAGGTCCGGCAGCAACCAGACGGACATTCTTATTATCAATCAAAAGTTTATTCCTTGTAGAAAAACCTTCTTCCGGAGAACTACTTAAATTACATATATCGCGTACTGTTGTAACTCCAGCATTCGCCCATACCTTCAGGTTATTTTCAACATATCCGCTATGCACATGTGTATTCATTATTCCCGGTAAGATATAAGATCCTTGGAGGTCTATTATTTCTGCCTCGGAAGGTATATCTAAAGAGGTGTTCGTTCCAACAGATTTAATTAATCCATCCTGAATGATAACAATAGAATTTGGAATAGGATCAGATCCAGTCCCATCTATTAAAAAGCCATTAGTTATTGCTATAATTCCTTCAACATTATTATTGCTTGAAGCCGGATTCTGAGATTCGTTACAGGCTATTGGTAAGATAAAAAGTAGAGAAAAATAAAGTATACCAACTATATTTTTTTTCATAAAATCTCCCTGAACCAAAAATAGTTTAAAGACTAAAAAAAGCTTGGCATCTCCACATTATAATCATCCTATCGATCACAATGTTTGTTACATATTGACAAGCAAAAGTTACATAATAATATTTAACGGAACAATTCTCATCAAAACTCAAATAGTGCCATGGGCAATTTCTCTTTTCCACAATCCCTGCTTAATAACATAGACGGGGGTTTTTATTAAATGAAGTTTTATCCAAAAAATTTCT
>JAOTUT010000031.1 GCA_029863735.1 Ignavibacteria bacterium | reverse complement strand
GCAGCACATTTAAGCATTTCTTTTGGATCCTGAATCATTTTAACTTCTCCGAGTATTTTCATTTCAACATCACCTTTAAGAAATAATATTCTTTCGGATAGAACTTCTACATGACCCATTTCCTGGATTGAAGTTTTTTTGAATAAACTTGCAAGAAGATCATAACCCTGGTCATCGCAATGAAAATGAAAATACATATACTGATGAATTGCCAGCAGTTCATCAGCAACGGCTTTGTTTAGAAGTTCAATACTTTTTTCAAATTTCTTTTTACCTATAATAAATCTCCTATCTTTTAATAAATGTTATTTAATATTTGCAAAATAATTAAGGCTTCGGAAGTCGTTCCAAGTATGAATAATTACTTAGAATGGCGAATGATTCTGTTTTTCTTAATTCATCAATTGATTTACAATTCATATAGCTCATTGAACTCCTTAAACCATCAGAAACTGCATCGACCACATTTTTAACCATACCTTTATATGCCACCATAGTTTCTTCACCTTCAATAAACTCGTTCTTCATTTTAACACCGAATGATGCTGAACCGCGGTACTTTTTCCAGAGTTGATCATTATATCGAATCACTTCACCGGGAGTTTCCCGTGTACCCGCCAGAAGTCTTCCAAACATAACTGCATCTGCTCCAAGTGCAATTGCTTTGGCAGCATCACCAGCACCTTTAATTCCTCCATCGGCAATAATAGCAATTTTTAATTTGGCTTTTTCTCTTGCAAAATAAACATCAAGAATTGAAGAAACCTGCCCGATTCCAATTCCCGTTTGAATGCTAGTCGAACAAACACTACCGCTTCCAATTCCAACTCTTACTCCATCAGCACCGGCTTCTACAAGCTGTTTGAGTGAAGCTCCATGGGCAATGTTTCCAACTATCACTTTAATATTTAGATTGGTCTTAATTTGCTCTGTTTTTTTTAATACAACCCTATTGTTTGCGTTTGCAGTATCGATGCAAACGATTTTTCTTCCTTCTGCAAGTTTTTTAATTGTATCTAAAGGAGTATTTAGCGCAACCGATATTGCATTAATTTTCCTTTTACCATTATTATTGGTAAGAATATCATTTAATGAGGAATCAAAACGATTCACTATTCCAATACAGCCAAGTGAATTTAATTCTATGGCCATCTCTATTCCGGTTACAGATTCCATTGGGCTGGAAATGATTGGAACGGAAAGATTAAGCCCCAAAAGTTTTGATGAGGTGTCAACTTCTTTTCTTGATTTGATTCTTGATACTTCGGTTGGAATTAAACTTATATCATCATACGTAAGTGACTGATGATATTCGTTCAATGAGTGTTTGTCATATACTTTCATAATAAATTTTCCATTTCATTTAGAACCTGATTCATCCTGTCACTTATAGCCTGAACCGGTTCGGGTGAATTCATATCAACCCCGGCAGATTTGAGAATATTGATTGGATAATCGGAACTTCCTGCTTTAAGAAAATTCAGATATCCATCAACTGCATTACCTCCCTCAGTTTTTACTTTCTTTGCGAGCACTTCTGAAGCAGCGAATCCGGTTGCATACTGGTAAACATAAAAGTTGTAATAGAAATGAGGGATTCTTGCCCAGGTATATTGCTCTTCTTCAGGAATAAACATTTCATGTCCCCAATATTTCTGATATATCTTTTTGTATAAATCATTCAGCATATCAGCGGTGAGCGATTCTCCCTTCTCAGTTCTATCATAGGCAATCATCTCAAACTCAGCGAACATAACCTGCCGGTAAAATGTTGCTGTAAGATTGTTCAGGTATCGCTCAAGTAAAAAAAGTTTCTCCTCTTTACTTTTCGCAATCTCCAATAAATAATCAAGCAATAGTGATTCATTAAAAGTTGAAGCAACTTCTGCCAGAAAGATGGAGTAATTTGCATAAGGATAAGGCTGGTACTGACCTGTATAGTAAGAGTGCATATTGTGTCCCATTTCATGGGTGAAAGTAAAAACATCATTGAGAAGATCAGTCCAATTTAGAAGAACATAAGGATGAACCCCGAAAGTTGTGCCTGATGAGTAGGCACCACTTCTTTTTGCTTTTGTTTCGAAAACGTCAATCCATCTATTGCCAAATGCTTTTTGGAGAGAATTTAGATAATCGTCGCCCATAACTTTTAGAGAGTTTAAAACAATTTCAACACCTTCTTCATATGTATATTTTCTTTCATTGTGAGAATTGAAAACTGTAACATAAACATCATAAGGAAAAAGTTTCTCAACACCTAAAAGTCTTTTTTTCAAACTTGTCCACCGATGCATTGGTTTAAGATTCTTGCTTGCAGAATCTATAAGGTTATGATATACAGAAAGTGGGATATTATTTTTGTGCAATGCTGATTCCAGGGCAGAATTAAAATTTCTTGCACGCGCATCAAAAATATTTGTCTTCAGATTTCCATTAAATAGCACATTGAAAGTATTAATATAACTTTTGTAAGAACCGAGATATGCTTTAAACACTCTTGCTCTATAATCTCTATCTTTGGAATACATTGCAGAATAATATCGGCCATGCGAAAGTTCTGTCATACCGCCATTTTCATCCTCAACAACCGGCAGTTTCATATCAGCATTAGTAAAGATAGAGAAAGTATTATAAGGAGTTTGAGAAAGCTCAGATGCCATTGCAAGAATTTTTTCTTCGGAGTTAGACAATGTAAATTTCTTGGAACGAAGAAGATCATCTATGTTATGTTTATAAGTTTTCAATGCGTCGTTTGATTCAATCATACCCAGCAATTTTTCATCAGGAATTTTTAATAATTCCGGGCGAATGAAAGAACTTGCTGCACCAACCTGAGAATAAAGTGATTTTATGCGATCATCCATTGAGTGATATTTCCCAATTCTCATATCACTATCTTTTGAAAGCATTGCATAAAGATGAAGCTGATCGAGAGTTATATTTATTTCTTCATCAAACATGAAACACGAGAATAAATTATCAGCATTATCAGCAAGCGTACCCTCAAACTTTTTATAACCAGAAATTTTTTCAGATAATGATTTAAACACATTCTCCCATTCTTCATCATCTCGGAAAATGTCCGTAAGATTCCATTTATATTCATCATTTATTTCAGTTCTCTCCGGAATGTTCAGGCCGGCAACTTCCACCTGCTCAAATTTTTTTTCGTACATAACTATAAAATTAGGTTTCTAATGCGGTTGTTAAGTTAATTACAAACTGCCAGGGAAATGGCTTTATAAGATAATGAATTTAGAAATATTAATTCTTAATTAGAATTGGCTAAAGTGTCTTTCTGAACTCTATTTTAATCTTACCACTGAAATTTTCAGTGTGAATTTTAATATTAACTGGAACAAATCCATCTAGAAGTTCGCTATGATAAGATACATCATCAGAGATAAAATATCTGAATCTTTCGACTGAGTTGTAATCCTGAACACTAACACTTGTATATCCAGACTCATGATCAACCAGTGTAACATTAAAGCGAGTTCTTATTGAAGTAAAACTAGCAGGAACGGTCAAATCCATTGTGAAGTTATTGGCATTTAACAGAAGAGTATATGAATTGCGTTCTCTTAATTGGACCGGATCATTTACTGTCTCAACAAAATTATCAGGAGCAATAATTTCTTCTCTGCAGGAAAACGAGAAAAGTAAAACCAGCAATAACAGAATGATTTTTATTAAATAAGTCTGCATACTTTAATGGGTGCTGCAAGAAATAATATCTGACTCATATTAAAAAATTAAGGAGAAAATAGCAATCCAGGCTTTAGGTTTTTATTTGGAAATCAATGAGTAAACGGCCCGGGTTGCTCTGTATTTGCCTTTAAATTTCGCATTATATTCTTTTTGCAGACGTGGTGCTTCCTTTTCGGTATAATGTTGGTAATGGTCAAATGAATTTGCATAATAATTGATAACATAAGTTATTTCATCAATAGAGTCCTCGGGGAATAGTAACTTTTGCATCTGCCAATCGAAAAAGTAACCAATATTTATAACATCTGGAATGTGAACTTCTTTCATCCAACCCAGCCATTCAGATTCTACTTTTTCACTAATTGTTACCGTCACACTGTATATTATCATTTCAACAACACACTAAATATTTTATGGTTTTGCCCAGGCTGGAAATATATCCAGGCCAAAAATGGAACTACCTAAAAAATAAACTAATAGACTTACAATTAATACTCCGACAATGTTAAGAGCAATACCGGTTTTTGCCATTTCAATTGTTTTAATTCTTCCTGCCGCAAAAATTATTGTATTAGGTGGTGTTGCTACCGGCAGCATAAAAGCCATTGAGGCAGATAGAGTAACGGTCATCATAAGTAGAATTGGATTCAAACCAATTGCAACTGAAACGGAAGCAACTACTGGAAGAATCATCTGTGTAACTGCTGTATTAGAAGTAAGTTCGGTTAAAAAACTTATAGTGAAAGCTGAAAGAATAATAATAAATATTGGCGAAATATTTTGTAATCCTTTTAGATGTTCACCAATATAAATTGAAAGACCAGTTGATGCAAAACCTTTTGCAAGTGCAAAACCGCCTCCGAAAAGAAGAATAATTCCCCAGGGAATTTTATTGAAAGCAGTATGATCTAGCAACCCTCTTTTTCCTGATTTGGAGGGAATTAAGAAAAGTATAAATGCCATAGTGATTGCCACAGTACCATCATCAATAAATTTGGATGTTGGCAATAAGTTTGACCATCCGGGAATTGTCATAAATCCAAAGTAGATATCGCTCCTGAAAATCCAAAGCAGAGCGGTAATAATAAATACAATACTTACAGTTTTTTCTTCAAATGAAAATTTTCCAAGCCTTTTGTATTCTTCCCCAATAAAATTTTTATCGAGCTTTATTTCTTTGTCGACTTTGAATAATATTTTTGTAAGCAAAAATGCCACCGCACTCAGCATTAGAATGGAAACCGGTAAAGTTAAAAGCATCCAGTTACCAAATGAAATGGTAGGGGCATTTGGAAAAAGAACATTCAACATTTTAACCATTACCAGGTTGGGTGGAGTACCTATCAGAGTTGTCATACCTCCAACTGTACAGGAATATGCAATGGACAATAGCAGGATCACTGTAAAGTGATGAGTCCTTTCATTGCCAAATTCGTTTTCAAGCTTTTGAATTACAGAAAGTCCAATCGGAAGAAGCATTAAAGCAGTTGCAGTGTTTGAAATCCACATCGAAAGAAATGCTCCTGAAACCATGAAACCTAGGATAATTGAGATTGGAGTACCACCAATTAATGAAATAATTTTCAAAGCGATTCTTTTGTGTAGCGCCCACTCTTCCATTGCTATGGCAATAAGAAATCCACCAAGAAATAATAAAATTATTGAGTTCATATACGACGATGCTATTTCCTCAGTGGAAAGTATACCCGTAATCGGGAAAAATATTAGAGGAATTAATGAAGTGACAGCCAGGGGGATTGCTTCTGTAATCCAAAGTATCGCCATTAGTACGGCAATTGCAGCCATTGTATTTAATTGCGGCTTTGCAGGGTCAAGATTGCCGATAAATAATAAAATACAAAATGCTAATGCCGCGAATAAAAATCCGAACTTCTTATTTGCTTGCATAATGGATTAAATGATCTCACTTCAAATTATAAATTAATGTAAAAAGAATGAACTATCTTGAATTAATATTTTTATCATTTAATGAAATAGATTGCATTATTTTAGAAATAAACCTAAGTTTGTCGCAAATTTTCTTAATAATTGCTACTGAGTGAAGACAGGCAAAAATACTACTATTTTTTTTAGATTATCTTATTTAGTAATAAGCATAGTACTATTATCCTTTCTATTCTGGGGTTTGATAAAATGTTCTGACTCAAGTTCAAAAATTCAAACTGAACAAAAACCAGAAATTCAACTTAATACTTTTGGATTTTACTCGGATTCTTTGGATCATCAGACGTATTCCATTGAAAAAAATGAAACTCTGTCAGATATACTTCTGAATCTTGGTGTTCCAGTCAATGGTATGGTAAATATTATCGATGAGGCGAGAAAAGTTCTGGATGTAAGAAAAATTGTAGCCGGAAATATTTATCACTCCTTCACAAATAGTGATTCTGTAAATACACTTGTTTATTTTGTTTACGAGAAAAGTCCAAGACATTTTATTGTTTTCGATTTAAGAGATTCGATAAATGTATATGAAAGTGAGAAGGAAGTCTTTGTAAAAGAGGAACAGAAATCAGCTACTATAGACCAATCACTTTATGTTTCCTTGATGGAATCGGATGCCTCTCCGGAACTGGCAATTAAACTTTCTCAAATATTCGCCTGGCAAATTGATTTCTATCATCTTCAAAAGGGAGACAACTTCAAAGTAATTTATGAAGAACTATTTGTTGATAGTAATTTTTTTGCAATAGGTCAAATTAAAGCTGCTTACTTCTACCATAATGGAAAAGAGTTTTATGCAATTCCTTTTATGCAGGACAGCGTATTTCAATATTTCGATGAAAATGGTAATAGTCTGCGAAAAGCATTTTTAAAAGCCCCACTGGAATTCAGTAGAATAAGTTCAAGATACAGCAAAAGCAGACTTCATCCTGTTCTTAAAACCCGAAGACCTCATCTTGGAGTTGATTATGCAGCGCCCGTTGGAACGCCAGCAAGAACTACTGGGGATGGAATTGTAACTAATGTTGGTTACAACAGTGGTTCAGGCAAATTCATTAAAATAAAACATAACTCAGTTTATACGACTATGTATCTTCATCTTTCGAAATATGCTAAAGGGATTAAAAAAGGTGTAAGAGTGAGTCAAGGTCAGGTTATTGGTTATGTTGGAAGTACGGGATTAGCCACTGGTCCACATCTGGATTACAGATTTTTTATAAATGGAAATGCTGTTGATCCACTAAAAGTTGAACTGCCACCCTCCCACCCTATCAAGCAAGATCTTAAGGCATCATACGAGATATTGCGGGATAGCCTGATCATTGAACTGTATAAAGTTCAATTGGTAACTTCCGAAAAACCAGTATAATTGTTTGTATTAGCCGTTTATCTTTATTCCGCATCAGAATTCAGGCAATCAATAAAATATAGACTTCATATTTTAGTCAAACAGTTTATATTTCACACCGCTTATTTATTTTTTATTTATCACAAGCGATAAAAACTTTTCATTACTTATTAAATCTTAACCTAGCTTTATTATGAATGACAGTACCAATAAGAAAGATTCAGAAGCAAAATCAAATAAATTTTTATTCTGGAAAAAAAAGGAAAGAAAAAAACCTGAAACTTTGACTGAAAAAATAATAGAGTTTTTCCGGCAACTTTTCTGGGCAGCTATTGCTGCATTTTTCATTATAACTTTTATAATACAAAATACTCGAATTCCCACAGGTTCTATGCAAGACACAATACTCGTTGGTGATTTCGTTCTGGTAAATAAATTTATTTACGGTTCATCATCACCTAAGTATATACCTTTCACTGAAATTGAAATTCCATTTTTCCGATTGCCGGCATTCAAAGATCCGAAGCCGAAAGACATTGTTGTTTTTGAATTTCCCGGAGATCGCGATCAAATGTTTGCTTCTGAGAGAGGAGTTAATTACGTTAAAAGATGTATTGGTACACCTGGTGACACAATTGAAATTAAGGATAAAGTAGTTTTCGTAAATGGTAAAGAATTTTGGCGACCTACATTCATTAAGTATTACAAAGGAAGATATGGCAGTTTTCTGAAGCCAATTCCAAGGGGTGTTGCTGAGCCAAGAATATTTCCCAAAGGAATGCCATGGAATGAAGATAATTATGGTCCATTAGTAATTCCACGGAAGGGTTCAACTATTCCTTTAAATAAATATAATGTTGAACAATGGCGAACAATTATTGACCGTGAATATGGTGAGAGAGTTGTCAAACTAAAAAATGATGTAGTAATGATTAAAGATGTTCCTGTTTCATCTTACACATTTAAAAAAGATTATTATTTTATGATGGGTGATAACAGAGATGACAGTTTGGACAGCAGGTTTTGGGGACTCGTATCAAGAGATATGGTTGTTGGTGAAGCCTTTATTATTTTATTTTCCTGGGATAGAGATATTCCTTTCTCACAATTCTTCAAACTTATTAGTTCAGTAAGAACTGATAGAATTTTATTGTTACTGCACTAAAATAAAAAAGGCTGCCAAACCCCCGGCAGCCTTTGATTTTATCTAATTCCTAAGTTTTAGAGCCCTGCACTAAATCCAATATTGAATGCGGTTGGCATTCCAGGATAGATCTCTGCATCATCTGCTTTGTGATTCTTTCCATCCACTGACCAAGCATTGAATGAACTATTATCAACTGCATCCTGTACATACAGCAAGTTAGTCAGGTTAAATACGTGTGCAAAAAGGGTTAGATCTAAACCAAGAACTTGACCAGGTATTCCGTATGCAAAATGAAACTCAAATAGGTTATATGCAGGAATCTGCCATACTTGTTCTCTGTCATCCGGGTCATTTCTGCTAACCGGATCGAACTGAGAATAATAATTACTATAAGATCTCCAGAGTAACTGAGCTTGCATACCTGGAACGGGGAAAATAGTAACTGAAGCAGCAAGTTGAGTTTGAGGTGCATCCCCAACTTTCAAGTCTTTTATATATGCGTTTTGTTCCATTGTTGAATCTTGAAACTCACTATATATATAAGTACCACTGACATCATCTGTGTATTCCCAGATCCCATAGCTAAAAGCTGCATCGAACCTAATAAATCTAATCGGTTGCCATGCACCTTCTAATTCAACACCCATATGACGGGAACTTACATCAAAAAGTCTTACTAAATCGTCCGTTCCTGAGGCTTGTACATTATCAACCCTATCGGACCAATCGGTAAAGTATACATTTCCATTTAAAGTTACCTTTTTCTGAAGAAAATTAGTGTTTGCTCCTAGCTCGAATGATAAGAATTTTTCATTCTTAGGATTTTCAATTAGAGTAGAATTCCAATCGCTAATAACCCCATCAAATACAGGTACTTTTGATATGTAACCACCATTTACATACAGTTGAACATTAGCTGATGTTCTGAAGCTGGCTCCACCTTTAAATTGATATCCACTCATCCAGCCAGGCTCTAAAGTTAATTCACCACCTGAAGCATCCATTCTGAAGTGATCGACGTAATCATATTTGATCGTAGTATAACCGGCGGTACCAAAAACTGTATATATACCCTTCGTCCACTCTCCCTGAACATAACCTCCCAGCCAACTAACAGTATTTGTGTTGTTATAATCAATCCTATCACCCAGTTTTTTAAAGTATTGGTATCCGCTTTCGAACTCATTGCCATCCCAATGATAAAAATCATTTCCTAACAAGTCGCGTACTTCTCTATAATGATAAATTTCAGCTCTTCTCACATCTATTCCAAACGATGTATTTAGAGTTTCACTAGCTTTCCAATAGGCTTTAGATATAGCTCCTATTGTCCACTGGCTGTTCACACTATTTCTTAAAATACCACTACGATTATAAATTGCGCCTCTTCTATCTGTGGTGATTGCATAAAAAGAAGAATCACCCGTACTATAAGGATCGTCGTATACAAGGCTGCCCATATTCTCTTCAATAGTTGAATCCCAATCAACAACTCTCTGTAACAAACTGGTGTTATAATTTAAGCTTCCGAAAGTTCCTGTTCCGCCTCCAAGTCCGCCAGAATAGTATACCGTAGAATACAAACTGAAAACATCTGAAAATTGTGAATACCAGTTCAGGTTTACCAACGGTTTATGATAATAGTTTTCACTCTCGTTCATATAACCGGGATCATGTCTTTGATTATAATCGTTATTCCAGTATGATCTTTGCCATTGCTCTCCGGCATAAGATGAATTGACACCGTTCCAGTTTGAATTATAAAGAAGTCCCTGCTCTCTTAATTTGGGATCTCTTAACGCTGCATCTGGATAACCCAAATCTCTGGCCAATTCATGACTAAAAGTTGCTGTATTTAATTTCCAGCGTCTTTGTCCGTGCTGCTGCGGGGCACCCATAGCATACAATTCCAGCCTATTCTTAGAGTTAATTTCGTAAGCCATACCCAAATAATATGCCCACGCATCTGTCCATACTTTGTCGGCATGTCCATCACCAACTTTACGAACTCCCCCAAAACTCATAGCAAAACCATCTACTACGCCGCTATGCCCAAATACTGTTTGTTTATGAAAACCACCTGTACCGAATTCGTTTTGAAAGAATGCGCCTGCCTTGTGCTGGGAGGGATCGGTTATAATATTCATAGTTCCACCGATAGACGGTGTTGCAAGGTTAACTGCGCTCAATCCTCGCTGCATCTCTATTGAGGAAGTCGCATCACCTAAACCATCCCAGTTTGACCAGTAAACCCAGCCGTTTTCCATATCATTTATCGGAATACCATTAATCATTATACCAATATTTCTTTGGTTAAATCCACGAACATTTATTCGTGCATCTCCGGCACCACCACCCTGATCAGTTGCAAAAACCGAAGGAGTCGTATTCATTACTAAAGGAATATCGCGAGAACCCAGATTAAATTTCATTTGCTCTTTATCGATGTTTGTATAAGCAACAGGGGTTTCTCTTTCTTTTACTCTGTCTGACAAGACTGTTACAGAAAGAGTGAACTGGTAGTCTTTGAGACTAAAGTTTAGGGTCATATCACCGTTTACCTCAATATCTTGTTCTACCTTTTCATAGCCGATATAGCTGCAGG
>JAOTUT010000415.1 GCA_029863735.1 Ignavibacteria bacterium | reverse complement strand
TCTTAAGCAGTCTGTTATTTTTTATAACGATGTCAGTACTTAGTTATGCTCAGGAAACAATTAGAATAATGTCATACAATATTCTAAACTATCCGAACAATCCTGGAGATGATAGCGTTATGGTAGCAGACACGACAGGGAGAAATCCTTACTTCCGTACAATATTCAGTTCCGTGAATCCGGATATAGCTGTTTTGCAGGAAGTAGAGCGGAAAATAGACGGCACTGCTTTCTTAACAAATGTGATGAATTCATATGGTGAAACTTATGAGATGGGTTGGAATGGAACTGCCGGTGATGATAACCCTATTTATTTTAAGGCTGATAAATTTGATTTGATTAGTTCTTATTTAGTTATCGATCAAGAGGGAGGTCATCCGACAGTTGAGTACGTTCTTTATCATAAGCAAACCGGAGACACGCTAATTATTCTTAATGTTCATCTCACACCCGGATCGAGTGTTGCGAGCAAGACTGCTAGAAAAGTTGATGCCGATTCAATTCGGGCAAGGACCGGTACTTACCCGGAGGGTGCGTATTTTATAGCTTTGGGGGATTATAATATATATGGTGGATCTGAAGCATCATTTGAGACTCTTCTGGATCAAACCAACAACGGTTACTTTATCGATCCTCTGGGTTTACAGGATTATAGTGATTGGAGTACTTTTGGTTTAGCAAAGTTTCACACTCACAATACCAGGAAAGGATCCGGACCTTATCTGGTTGGCGGCAGCGCACACACCGGATTGCATGAACGATTCGACCTTCTGCTTAACTCTCAAAGTGTGGTTGAGCCGGGAGGTTTAATGTACAAGCCCGGTACTTTTATAACTTATGGTAATGATAGTCTTCATAATGATCTGGATGTAAATGAGCAGCCAAACAATTCGGTTCCGGTTGATGTTGCAGATGCTTTATATATGGCATCAGACCATCTTCCGATTTGTGCCGACTATTTTGTTAGTCCGAAATTCGCAAAAATACCTTCTCCAGGTGATATTGTATTTACTCAAGTAGGGGCAGATAATCCGGATGTTGTTGAATTCCTTACCCTTGCTGATTTGAACTTAACTAAATTGAAAATTACAAATAGCGCAGTTGACATAAATGGAAACCTAATAAATGGTGATGGCACTTTTGATTTAATTAACACATCCTGGAAAAATATACCTGCAGGCACTTTTGTTAGACTGGGAATTGATTTGACAAACGATAATGATCATAGTGATAGAATAATTCAGTATGATGCTTCCGGGTCTTCACCACCAACATTGTACACAGGATCAACGGGTGATTAATTAATAGCATACACAGGAACTGCTGCTGACCCAACTTATATAGCTGCAATTATTTGGGGTAACGATGGCTGGTTAAACGGGCCCAGTAACTCACATGCACCAGGAACTCCTTCGGATATTGAGTTAGGCTCTTTGGACAATTATTATTTTAGTGGTTCGGTTTATGGTGATGCAAATGTAACTCGTGCAGCAATAATGAACACAACTGATTGGACAGGAAGCGGACCCAGAATAGGATACATTGATTTAACCGGCAGCATAGGTAATGGTGGATTTCCTGTAGAACTTTCATTCTTTACAGGTACGCTAAATGGAAAGAACGTAGAATTACGCTGGCGAACTGAAACAGAAGTAAATAACTATGGTTTTGAAATTGAACGTGCAAAAGAAAATATGGAATGGGATAAAATCGGATTTGTTGAAGGTCAGGGAAATTCTAACTCACCGAAAGATTATATATTTAGTTATCCAGCCGCTGTGGCTTCGGGTAATTACTATTACAGGTTGAAGCAAATAGATAACGATGGGACTTATGAATATTCGGATATGTTGTCCGTAGACATAAGTGTTCCGAGTAACTATCAGCTAAGTCAGAATTATCCAAATCCATTTAACCCGGAAACACGAATTGAATTTACAATTCCTCAAACGCAATTAGTTTCTTTAAAGGTCTATAACATACTTGGGGAATTTGTTACAGAGATAATTAACGAAGTAAAAGAAGCTGGCACATATTCAATCTTATTTAATGCTTCCGGATTACCAAGTGGTATGTATATGTACAGACTTGAAGCTTCTGGATATACTGCACAACGAAAAATGACCCTGATTAAATAATACGTTACCTGATATTGTTATTCAGCTCAAGGAAGTGGTTTCATTTTGCTTGCTACAATTCCATAAATTGTTTAATACAGACAAGCTTTAAACAGGAATTTACTTCTAAAGAATTAGATTGAGAATTTGTAAAGACAAGCCTGATGATACTCAAGATTTTTTATTTTTATCGACTGTCTCAAATTGAAACATATTAGTAGCACTAAGTATTTATAAATCTCTTTATTTTACTTGACTATTAAGCGGGATCACCTATTTTTGTTAAAGGTAAGAATCGCATAACCTTGCCTG
>JAOTUT010000414.1 GCA_029863735.1 Ignavibacteria bacterium | reverse complement strand
TAGCTCAGTTGGTAGAGCATCTGACTCTTAATCAGCAGGTCACCGGTTCGATCCCGGTAGGATGCACAAATAAAAGATAATTTGACTCTTAATCAGTCCCGCCTTTAGCGGGATTCTATCCCGGTGGGATGCACTTTAAGCTCCTAAAACAATGGTTTTGGGAGCTTTTCTACTATTTATTTAACCTTAATAACTACAAACGTTACATCATCATCAGGCTCTATGCCACCAATCCAGTTTGCACCGCTATTCTTTAAATGTTCAATAATTTCTGCGGGCGATCTGTCAGCTACTTCACTAAATACATTTATTACCTTATCATAACCGAACATATTCATATCTTTATCAAATAATTCCGGTAGGCCGTCGCTCTGTAAAAACAAGGTATCGCCTTTCTGCAATTTGGTTTCGTATAATTTATATGGAAAACCGGTGAATGCACCAAGCGGCATCCCTTTTAGTATTAATTCTTCAACCTTGTCCTCTCTTTTACGGTACAATAATGCAGGCGGCATACCGGCTGCCGAAATTTGAAGCTCGCTTCCTTTAATCTTAACAATGGACAAACACATAGACATCATATGCATTTTCATATTTTTTATTACGCGGGTAAACTCGTGGAATGTTTGAATAATATCCTGACCTGCAGCATGTGAATTAAAAAGACTTTTGGCAGTAGTAACCATTGTGCCGGCTTTTAATCCGTGTCCTGTGGCATCCCCGATTCCAATCGTAAGTGTTCCGTCAATATCAACGTGAAAATCATAATAATCTCCACCGACTTCAGTTGCAGTCTGCATATAAACTGCAATATCCAGATTAGGAATAGCAGGTAATTCTTTAGGAAGCATTGATAGTTGCAGTTGTCGGGCTTCTTCAAGTTCTTTGGTCTTCCTTTCATTTTCCGCCTCTGCTTTTTGAGCTCTTAATTTTTGTTCAAGTTCTTTTTTTGACAGCTCTTTAACTGTAATCAACTGTTTTTGTAAATTCTTATTTGTTGTCGCAATACTTCGAGCAAGATAAATCGACATCGTCATTGGCAGGCTGACAAGCCCGATAAAGAAAAGTATAATCCCAACGATACTGTTAATGTTCATTCCAAGAATTCCGACAACGAATAGTGCCATTACGAATAAAACAAATAATATTACACCCGTACCAATGATCCACGCATTATCCTTTTTCTTTCTGATTGCCTGAATAATAATAAATAAACCAACTAGTGTCGTTAAAGCAATAAATCCAAGCTGACTCTTATCAAACAAGTCTCCCTTGAATCCCAGCACATCACTAATAACAAAAGCAATTGCAATTGCTGTGATTATATAAAACAATTCGGGGATTTTTGTATAAAATATTGAGTAAAGAAAACCCAGGTAAAATATGAATACCATGGTCAATGATGCCGAAGAAAGAGTATTGTAGAATACAATTAAACTCAGATCAGATTTTACGGATCGTTCTAGCTGTGATACAGCAAACAAAATCGAAATACAAAAATTAAATAATGCATAGTATATATTTTCTTTTTTGTCAGAATAAAAGATGAAAAGAGAAAAGTATAGCAGTGCCAGGGCCAGGAATATTCCAGAGATTAAAATATTAACAGCAACATTCGCTTTTTCATTTTCGACTTTGGAGTTTATAGCATCATCATTATCACGGATGGAAAGCACAAACCCGATTGACTCAAACCTGGAATCATACCAGTCTAACTTCTCATAAGCCAATTGATTGGAATACCGAACAGCTATATTATAAACTAAATTAGTATCAAGAATAACTGTAAATGGAATGTTTGACGGTTGATAGGGCGTTTCTTTTTCTAAAGTTTGTCCGATAGTTCCCAATTTTTTTACGAGATTGCCGTTCAGATAAATTTCCGATGCACCGAATTGATAGATTAAAAAAGCAACCGGTTGATCAATTAATGAAGAATCAATCCGAATATTTGTTCTGAACCAGCCCATCCCCTTCCATGTACTGCTATCAGTTGTTTCATTATCCAACCTTGTTCTAAGTGTATCCCAGTTAGAATCATCATAATCCGGGTTTACCCAAACCGAATCATCACCGGAATGATATTTCCAAACATCATCCAAAGATATTGACTTACCTGTAATACTATCCGGATGAATGAATACCGGTTCTAATTGCTGCGCTGATGTAAGTAAAGAAAATATTAATGATACTGAGAATTGAATAAACGAGAGATATAAAATTTTTTTTGTGAGCAACTTCACATCACTTCCTGATTATATACATCGCGGTAATGTCATCACTCTGCTCGGAATTCTCCGCAAAGCCTTTAACATCACTGACAATTTTATCAATAAATTCGCGCGCAGTCTCAAATTTATTTTCGAGGATTAATTTTTCCATCCGATCATCCGAATATTCTTCTTCGTTTTCGTTCATAGCTTCTGGAAT
>JAOTUT010000413.1 GCA_029863735.1 Ignavibacteria bacterium | reverse complement strand
GCACCGAGTCTTAAACCGTCCCTGAAATAATCTTCAACTGTATCATAACTCCAGTACCTTACACCACCGGCTGCCTGCCCTCTGTTCGTCCTATGAACAAATGCCCCGAGAAGCATATTGTATTCTTCAGATATTTTGCAGAACCATCCCTCATGTTCTATAAAATCTCTTTTATCATCAGCAAAAAAATTAGCTAATGGTTGCAATTGGGGATGAGATGCTTTCAGGTTTTTCTTTTCGAAATCATACGTGAAAAAAAATTTTTTAATATTTTCTTTCTTAAGATATTTAATGAAATCGGTCGGTGTTGACGAAAGTAAACCTGGTTTTTCAATCATAATTCCCCTACCCTCAATATTTTTATAGGATTTTAAATGATATCTATTTTTTCAGTAGGAACTGATAATCTGTCTACAATATTGCTTTCATTTATAATCACGGCGCTCAGCTTGTTGCCTGAACAAGCTGCTGTATCAATATAAACCACATCACTCTTTTCGTCGTAAGTTATTTCCTGAAATCTTGTATGACCAACAACTTGAAGTTTGCTAAGATTTAAAAGCTTATCCCTTGTCCATAAAATTCCATGTTCGCTGTTAAGATCTTTTTCGATGATGTCCATTAGCTTCTTTCTATCCGATAATGGATTCTTACCAAGCTTTCTGGAATAGTGGTTAGAGATCCCGGCATGACTAATAAAGCAATCACTAAAATCAAGAATCAGCGGAGCTTTTATCAAGTAGTTGAGGTGCTTGTTCATTTCAGCAAAGCGATTGCTGTAAGAATCCAGAGTAGTCTCAGAACCATTAAACACCCAGGATCTCCCCAGTAAGCTGGAAGGATGTTTTATGAAGTAATAAAACATATAATCGTGATTACCGGCAGTAAAAGTTATTTTATTTTTTCTTACAAATTCAACAACCTCATAACTGTACTTGCCTCTATCAACAAGATCTCCGACACAACAGACAGGTATATGAGGATACTTCTTTAAAATTAAAGCATGAAGCTTTTTAAGCGTATTATAACAACCGTGAACGTCCCCGATTACTGCTACCATAATTAGATGTGTCGAGTTTCCTTTGCGTATTTAGTTAGTTCGTCGCGGAATTTCGGATGAGCAATTCTGATAAGATCACGCGCTCTTTCTTTTAATGATTTTCCAAAAAGCTGTGCAACTCCATACTCAGTTACAACATAGTGAACGTCTCCTCGCGATGTGACAACACCAGCGCCGTGTCTCAGCTCTGGAACTATGCGTGAGAATTCACCATCTTTTGTAATTGAAGGAAGTGCAATAATAGGTTTACCTCCTTCAGAGTGAGCAGCACCTCTTATAAAATCTACTTGTCCGCCAATACCACTAAAAATTCTTGCACCTATGGAGTCTGCACATACCTGCCCTGTTATATCTATTTCAATTGCAGAATTTATTGCAACCATTTTTTTATTCTGTGCTATTATAAATGGATCATTCACATATTCCTGTGGATGAAATTCAATAACCGGATTATTATTGATAAAATTAAAAAGTTTCCTCGTCCCTAAAACAAATCCTACAATAATTTTTCCTGGATGAATCGTTTTTTCTTCTCCATTGATTATTCCTTCTTCAACAAGGCTAATAATTCCATCAGAAAACATTTCAGTATGAATTCCCAGATTTTTTCTATCCCGTAAGTATCTCATTACTGAATCAGGTATTGCTCCAATTCCCATTTGCAAAGTCGATCCATCTTCAATAAGATCAGCAACATTTTTACCGATCGTGTCATAAATATTTAACATCTCCTCACTTGCATTCGGATCCACTTGTGGCAGTTCCTGTATCGGTTCTGTGTGTTCAACGATGTGATGGATTTTATTAATATGTATAAAACTGTCTCCAAGAGAACGTGGCATTTCGCTATTAATCTGTGCAATAATTGTTGTTGCCTTTTCTGCAGCAGTTTTGATAGTGCCTACATCTACTCCATAGCTGCAGAAACCATGTTCATCAGGCAAAGATACATTCAGAAGTGCTATATCAACAGGAATTATATTTCTTTTGAAAAGGAGTGGAACTTCTGATAAGAAAATTGGAATAAACTCTGCTCTACCCTCATGCACAGCTTTTCTTACATTAGCGCCAGTAAAAAATGCTTTATGCTTGAAGTGTTTCTCCATTCCGGGATCAACATAAGGTAATTCACCTACAATTAAGATGTGATATATAGTGACATTTTCTAATTCCTCTTTTCTTCTCACCATAGCGCGAACCAACTCAAGCGGAACGGCACAGCCGGGATGAATTACAACGTTATCACCAGATTTAATTCGCTTTACTGCGTCATCAGCAGAAATTATTTTCCGACTATAGATATTATATAAGTTTGCCGGTAAATTCTTTTTTCTTATTTCATCTGTAGTTAGCATAATATTTAAATTGTCTTAAACT
>JAOTUT010000412.1 GCA_029863735.1 Ignavibacteria bacterium | reverse complement strand
GATTCGGGTGATAAACCCATTAAGACTGTCATTAAAAAGTGCATCTTTTGTATAATCTGAAGGAAAATTGGTGTGTTCAGTCCAAGTTCCCCCCCCATCTATTGTTTTAAAAGGCTTAAGGTAGGACTCTCTGGTTACCCATCCATTTAATGAATCGCTAAAATGTATTCCAGTCAATCCACCTCCATTAAGTTGAGAAGACCAGTTTTCTCCTTCATCAGTAGTTTTTATGACATATTTGGTATTTAAAGCCCACCCTGTATCATCATTTATAAAAAATATTCGATCATATTCGCCGGCTGTTCCTACACTGTCAACTCCGCTTATTTCTTTTTCTTCCCACAAAATTCCTCCATCCGTAGTTTTGTAAATGCTATTATTTGCACCGACTATTCCGGTTAAACTGTCTAGAAAATAAACTGAATATGGGTGCAATCCGGGAAAATCATTCCGGGCAATTAAGGTTGTCCCTCCATCATTAGTTTGATAAAGTGTTGTTGTGCCAAATCCTTCGCCAATAAACCATCCCTTCTTTTTAGTTGCAAAATAGACATCTGTAAAATCATCGTTTATAATTGCTTTGTCCCAAGTCTGACCAGAGTTTGTTGTTTTTTCGATTGCCAACCCGGTGCTTACCTTATATCCTGTTCCATCTCCTGCAAAAGTAATGCTGTTACCATGGGTCATATCATACCTAACAGTCCAGTTTCTTCCGCCATCAGTAGTTTCATAACCTGACGCTGTTGTTACAGCAAAACCTTTCAATGTGTCTAAGAAAGCCATTTGTCTAAAAGTATCTCCCACGTACCCTATAAACTGCCAGCTCTCCCCACCATCGTAAGTATATACGTGTTTTCCTGCAAACCCGAAAGCAACAGCTTCCTGTCTCGTTATCGCCTTTATTACGGTGAGACTATATGCATCACCTGCTTGTCTAACATCCCAATTATCCCCTCCATCTGTCGTTCTAAGAACTAATCCCCCAGAACACGCAATGTAGCCAAATGAGGTATCAAGAAAAGAAACGTCAAAGAAATTATATCCTTGAACTGGTGTGGTTTTCAACTGCCAATTATTTCCACCATCGGTTGTTTTTAACAATGTGGAATTGAATCCCACAATCCACCCAAGATTATTATTTATCATCAGCATATGCCAAAGATCACTGTTAGTTCCACTCTGAGTTGATTCCCAAGTTTCTCCAAAATCTGTAGATATTGTAATTAAACCGCTGTCTCCGGCTGCAATTATTTTATCTCCTGTGTAACTTCCAATAGTTCTTATGGTTTTATTATAGTTTGTTTCAATATTGTACCACGAATTTCCAGAATCAGTGGTTTTAATAATTGCTCCGAGTTCGCCGGTTGCAAGTCCTGTATCCTTGTTTCTAAAGTAAACACCCCAGTAATTCACTCTTGGGACATTAGGATGTAGTTCTGTCCAAACACCCGTTCCGCTTTGTAAAGGAAACAACCTTCTCTTTTCTTCATCAAGATTCTTTCCTGCATATTTTTCATCGTAGCTCTGGTAACTTGGTTGTAATTCTATTCCTCGTCTGTATTGGGTTGGTTTTTCTGCAGTAGTATCAATTGTGGTGTAGTTTAAAGATTTAGATTCTAATTGCTGAGCGTAGTTAGGCACAGTAAATAGTTGAATAGCAAACGGAAGACTGAAGAGAACTCGCCTCGCTGTCGCGAGTGCGAAGCGGAAACATTTTGAGTTCAAATTTCCTCCTTGAAATAACTGAAAATTACTCTGTTCAAAAATTAATCCTTTTGTTATTCACTAACAATCTTTATCCTAATTGTGAAATTATTTAAAATGAAAAAGGCACCCGAAGGTGCCTTAGAATAATAAAAAGTTTCTACCTTCCTAATCCATCTAAATAGTCTTTCCTCTTAAGTAACTCTTCTTCTGTCTCGACATGTTTCGGATCCGGGATACAACAATCAACAGGACAGACAGCAGCGCATTGCGGTTCATCGTGAAATCCTTTGCATTCCGTACACTTATCAGGAACAATATAAAAAAACTCTGAAGAGTAAAATCCATCTGCGCCGGAAGGAGCAGCATCACCATCGCCATAAGATTTTCCCGTTAATTCCCAATTGACTCCACCTTCGTATATCGCTGTATTCGGGCATTCCGGTTCGCAGGCACCGCAGTTGATACATTCCTCAGTTATCATTATTGCCATAACATTACTCCTTTACGATTTAATTCTGGTTTCAAAATTGCTTTTTCTAATGAACAGTATAAATTTCCCAAAAGTTCATCTGAAATTTATAAAAAATACTTTCCTTGACAAGCCAAAATATGACCTGAGTGTAATTTTATATCGCCCTTTTTGCTTAATCTGATAATTTTAGGGCTTTCTCCCATTATATTTATCCTGAAGATAACGCAGGGCTGAGTTAGTTAACTCCAGATTTTTTTCA
>JAOTUT010000411.1 GCA_029863735.1 Ignavibacteria bacterium | reverse complement strand
AGCGTTAGGAATAGGTTATTTTTATGGGGAATTTGAAGTGGGTATTACAGTTTTAAATGGATGTATTATAAACGGTATTCAGTATGGAATTATAATAAACGTCGAAGATGAAAATACTATCAATCCGCCAGTAGATTTTTTACTTAACAATTACCCCAATCCTTTCAATCCACAAACCAAAATAAAATTTTATATAGCTGAGAGAACTTTTGTTAAATTAAAAATTTTTGACTTATTAGGGGATGAAGTTAAAATATTGGTTAGCGAAGAAAAAGCTAGTGGTTACCACGAAATTATTTTTGATGGATCAAATTTGCCAAGTGGAGTTTACTTCTACACTTTGCAGACACCAAAATTTTTTCAAACGAAAAAGATGGTTCTGCTCAGATAGTTATTCATTCTTCGAATATCCAAAACTCTTAAGTAGATTTTCATCGCTTCGCCATTTTTTTCTTACTTTCACTCTCAATTCAAGAAAAATTTCTCTCTGTAAAAATTCTTCGATTGATTTTCTTGCGACTTCTCCAAGTTTCTTAATTGCTGTGCCACCTTTACCGATAATTATTGCTTTCTGAGAATCTCTTTCAACTACAATTTCTGCGCTAATAAAGTGCTTACTACTTTCCCGTTCTTTGAACTCAGCAATTAAAACTTCGCAGCTATATGGTACTTCATCACGATAAATTTCAAGAATTTTTTCGCGAATAATTTCGGAGACAAAAAATCGTTCATTCTCATCTGTTAATTGGTCATCAGGGAACAGTTTCGGTCCTTCAGGAATAAATCGAATTATTTCTTCTTTCACTCGCTGAATATTAAAATTTTGTGAAGCCGATATTGGTATTACCTCTTCAAACATTTTTTGTGTCTCAAAGTGTTTGATCAGATTATTTACTTTATCCTGGGTTATCAAATCAACTTTGTTAAGAACCAACATCTTCGATTTCTTTGATTTTAAAACAGTTTGTTTAACAAATTCCTGATTCAACAATATGTCAGCGAGAGGATCATCCATAACATCAATAATAAGAACTATTACATCGGCATCATCCAGAGATGACTTAATCTCTTCCATCATTTTTTCCTGGAGAAGATAGGAAGGAGAAAGTATGCCTGGAGTATCCATAAAAATTATCTGGTAATTTTCTTCACTTAATATTCCAAGAATTCTTTTTCGTGTTGTTTGAGGCTTTGATGTAATGATTGATAGCTTTTGTCCCAGCAGGGCATTTAGTAAAGTAGATTTGCCTGAATTAGGTAATCCAAGTATAGCCACGTAACCAGTTTTGTGATCAGTCATTTAATAAAAATTAGTATTTGATTAGTTAAAGGTACGAAAGGATAAGCTAAATATTACAGGTGTTGTCCATTCCCCAAGTTAGCTTTTGATCTTTTCTGCATTTCAAAAAAGAAATAACCGGAAATGAGTACAACTATTGAAAAGACTGAACCAATGATCGATAGCCCGGCACCGCTGAACAGATGCTTAAGAATTTTAACCAGTCCGTCACCAAGATTAGGTATTGATTCAAAGACTGATTTAGAATCACCAATAGAAGAAGATGTTGCCGAAATCATTGCAGAAATTGAAAAACCAAATATTACCAAACATAGAAGTGTTAAAAAAGTTGCTACTGACACAATGAAATATTTTTGCTGCTTCGGAACAGCAGATCTCCTTAAAATTTGTTTCATAAAATTATCTGTAAATCCGGGACTAACCTCATCTTCCTTAATAATAGATAATCTGTCATGAACTAGTTTTAATGCGTTAAATTTTCTTTGCAGTTCTTCAGAATTGCGAAGTGCTGATTTTACCTGCTCGGCTTGTTCCCTGTTTAATTCGCCATCAAGATATTTATTTAATATTTCGTCTGTAATTTGTATCATATTAATTCTTCAGCTAATCTGGTTTTTAAAATTAAATCCCGCAGCGAATTCCTTGAACGATGCAGCATTACTTTAACATTGGAAATTGTTATTCCCATAACTTCACTGATTTCATCGATTGTCATTTCATTCAAATAAAACATTGTAATAATTGCGGAATATCTTTCGGGTAATTTACTAATTGTATCATGAATAAGTTGATTTACATCTTCCTTTTCTATTTCATCTGCACCGTACCCACTCACAAGGTTGAAATGGTCTTCAACAGAGGTCATTTCAGTTTCTGTCTTTCTTCTTTTGGAAGATAACCTGGTCAGAGCTGTATTATAGACAATTCTATAAAACCAGGTTGAAAACTTCGCTTCACCCTTAAAAGCATTCAACGAATTATAAGCTTTCAAAAAACAATCCTGTAAAACTTCTTCAGCATCAAAATCATTTTTTAGCATTCTTTTTAACATGGAGAATGCTTTATTCTTATATCGATTTATAATAATTGAATAATCAGAATCGTTTCCTTTCCTAACCGAATCAATTATTTCCTGATCAGAA
>JAOTUT010000410.1 GCA_029863735.1 Ignavibacteria bacterium | reverse complement strand
GTTAATGTAAAGGGAATCGTCATAAAGAATTTTTCCAAGATTGTTCCTACCCATAGCAGTTTCCTGAGTCAGATAATTAAGAGAAGTTATTAGCGAATCAGATTTTAGTAAAACAGTATTTAAATTTGTCAATGAGCGTTCAATGTTTTCTTTATTTTCTTTAATCAGAACTTTTGTATCTGATGTAATTTCTTTAGTGTTTTCTGCAATCTCTTTGATATTCTGCTGATTTTCAGAAAGAACTCTATCCAATTTTGTCGACAGGTTGTTAAGATTAGCAACGCTGGTCCTCAAGCCCTGAATAAAGTTTTCATCTTCAAGAAGTGAATTTATTCCCTGTAATGTTTTTACTGATTCATTTGCAATGATAGTTATTTTATCCTGGATATCACTGAACAAAGAAATTACGCCAGCTATGTCTGTAATGTATTCACCTTGCTGAATCTCCGACAGATTTAGATTTTCATCTGAATTACCGGGGTCCACCTCAATTTTTCTTCCGCCCATCAGGTCGGTACTTTCAAGTGAGAATTGCGCGTCCTTCTTTAGCTGAATTTCATCGCTGATGCTTAAAGTTACAATTACATGTGATCCTTGAATAACGAAATCATCCACATGTCCTTTTCTTACACCATTGACAGTAACATTATTACCAATCTCTAGTCCTGACACTTTACTGAACTTAACATTCACCAGATTGTCGGATGAGGATAAAGAAAAACTTTTGGCCCAACCCAGCACCCAGATAAAAACTAGCAATCCAAATAAAACGGTAACGCCAACTTTAATTTCAGTTGCTCTTGGATTTTTCATATTGTTCCTTTTTCATTAGCAGAGTTAAATTTGATATTTCATTATCAGTAATCAAACTGTCTTCAATTGCGATTTTAAACTGACTTAAAAAAATATCCTCTTCCAAATTTACAATATCTTCCATCGTTTTAATATTTTCCAGGTAATAATTCATTAATGATTTGAGTGAATCTTTCTCAACAGATGCTTCTATATAAGCAGTTTCTTTTTCCCAGTTCTTGGAAACTTCACTTAGTATTAATTTTTTACCAGGCTTAACTAACCAATCATCCAGTTTGTATTCAATAATATATATAATCACCGCAATTATAATTGTTACGATTATAACTGATTGTATAAAACATCCCTTTTTCATTGATCTTAATTGTTAACTTAACTTATCAATCTCAATACGCTTGATACGTTTTTTTAGGACTTCTTTGACAGTAAGTTTATATTCATTGAGAACAAAGGAATATCCTTCTTTAGGAATATCCCCTGCTTTGTTAATAACCAGACCTGCAACTGTATCGTAGTCTTCACTTGTTGGAATTAATTTGTGTCCGACAAGTTGATTAAGTTCTGCTACAGGTACCTTACCTAACACACTAATTTTTTCAGGTGAAATTATTTTGATTGAATCTTCTTCAGGATCGTGCTCGTCCCAAATTTCCCCAATGATCTCTTCTATAATATCTTCAAGCGTAATTAATCCGGAGGTACCACCAAATTCATCAACTACAATAGCTGAATGCATCTTTTTTTGTTGAAACTCTTTCAGCATTTCGCTGATCTTTTTTCTTTCAGGAACAAATAATACGCCCCTCGTTATTTTTACAAGCGTCTCTTCTTTAATAAAAGATTTGCTTCTTAAATACTGAAGTAAATCTTTTGCGTGAACAATGCCTATAATTTTATCCAAATTTTCTTTGTAAACCGGAAAACGGCTGTAACCACTTCTGTTTATTGTCTGTATGAGCTCCTCACTGCTGATATCAAATGGCACCGCTACAATATCAACTCGCGGAGTCATCACTTCAACAACCAGAACTGATTTAAATTCAACAAAACTAGTTATAATTTCCTGCTCATCCTCTTCAAGTGTGCCCCGTTCATGACCTAGCTCTGCAAGATCTGATATTTCATTTTCAGTAATAGCAGTCTTAGCTTTATCAAATTTCAGCTTAGAAAACGTAAGCCTGATAATTTCGGTAATTAACTCTGAGACCGGATAAATTATAGTGCTTATTAGATATAGTGGAATAGCTATTAATTTAATAGTTAATTTCGGATGCTTCGAAGCAAAAACTTTTGGAAGCAGTTCACAAAAAATTAATATAATAATGGTTATCAGTATAATCTGAATTGTAAGAATAACATTCACTTTTACCTGATACAAATAAGCAATTTCAAGTGCAAGAGAAACGGAGACAATTGACGTTGCTACATTTGCAAGTGTATTTCCTACAAGAATGGTTATCAGCAGTCGCCGTGGAAAGGCGATTAAATTATTTGCATAGCGTGAAATGAGTTTTGAAGACTTGAAATCTTCTTCCAGATTCTTCTGCTTGATGGAAAAGAATGCAACTTCAGATCCAGAAAAAAAAGCAGAAAGAACCAGTAATAACACAAGAGTAAGTACCTGATATAACCA
>JAOTUT010000409.1 GCA_029863735.1 Ignavibacteria bacterium | reverse complement strand
TCTTGATTTTCAAATGGCAAACAAGGGTTTTGCAAGTCCCTTCAATCCAAGAAATTTAGAAATTATTTTAAGAAATGCTCTTAGTAATCAAAAATATAGATTAGTTACGGAAACTGATCCAAGATTTTGGATGGCAGGAGATACAATTTATGTTAGTATAACCGGAGGCATTCCAGCAGATATGGAGGAAGGAAATTATACGGCGTTTTTATTCTTAGCAGACCCTGTATACAGACTTCACGATAATCCTGATTATGCAATCAAACTTGCAAATAATAATTTGTGGGAAGATTCGACAGGTTATAATTCTCTAAATCATCAACTGAAAATTACGATAAATGCAACAGGACCAACTTATACAGGTACTAACTTCTTTGAATTGTTCAATGGTGTTTCAGAAGTTGAATTTGAAGAACCAATAAGTCCGGTTAAATATACTATTGATGTTTATCCAAATCCATTTAATGGGACTACGACTATCGAGTTCAATATCAATCCGCAAGATGTGGCTGAAGCTCAGATATTTGATGCGATAGGGAGATTAATTAAAACTTTTAAGCCTTTCGAATACAGTAGTAAAAGGATAATCTGGAATTCTAAAAAAGAAAACTCGAAAGAGTTAAGCAGTGGTTTGTACATCTTTGTGCTGAGGACAAAAGAAAATCTCTACTCAAAAAAACTGTTATTACTTAAATAATATATTATTCACAAAACAAAGGAGATGGTCATGAAAAAAATCTTCACGATGTTGTTTTTCATTTTTCTTCTGGGATCATTGTCTGCTCAAATCACTATCGATGGCGATATGTTGGATTGGGCAGGAATAGATCCGCTTGACACTGGATTACCCCCAGAAAGCTATGGTGTAGTTTCGGATCCACAGTACTCAGATTTTAATGTTCGTCATGTGTACATTACCCATGATTCTGCGAATGTTTACGGTAGAATCGATCTGGATCCGACAGCTAATTTTAATAACTTCTATAATTATTCTAATCCTCCGGTGTTTGAAATTTATTTCGATACAGAAATTGGTGATACCGCTGGATTTGATTGGGGTTGGTGGAATAATGCGTATAACTATTATATAAATATTGCCCCCACTTTGCATCCTGATTCATTAAACAAATATGTTGAGTTATACATTTACACTGGTGGAAGAATTCCAACATACGAGGAAGGCGAATTCGTCTGGCTGGTAAATTCACCAATGGCGATTAATAATGATAATAATCAACTGGAATTTTCTGTACCTCGAGAGATGATAAATTTCGGAAGTGAGTTCAGACCTTGGATGTACTCGGTTGCTGATTTTCAGTGGACTACCGGAGCCTCTCAACTGCCTTTAGAGGGTGGTGTATCCATGTTGAAATATGATTTCTGGTATGGTGGTTCGGTTTACGAACATCAAGGGACTCAAATAGTATCTGACATAACTATTGATGGCGATTTACTTGATTGGATTACAGCAGGAATTCAACCAGCAGATGTTGGTGAATGTGCTGAAGAATTGGGTGATATGCCAACTGGTCCAGAATTCGATGTTAAGGATCTTTATCTCACGAGTGATTCAACTTACATATATGTTAGAATTGATATCGATCCTACAGCTACATTCGCAGGGATGTATAACAACTATATCAATTCACCAGCATTTCAATTATTCTTTGAAGTTAACTGGGGAGATACTACTGGTTTAGGATATAGTGGATTCTGGCGACTACCCGTTGATTATATGGTTGATTTAAGTGCTGCATTACATCCTGATTCTACAGGAAATGAAGTTCCTGTTTATGATTATGTCGCTGATTGGGCAGGAGCATATGAAGAGTTCCAACCGATTGAAGGTGCGTTTGCCACTTTCGCAAAAAATACAGAGGATAATGTTGTTGAAATTGCTGTCCCACGTACAGTTGTTAACGCTGGTACTGACATAAGACCATGGCTGTACGTTGTCGGCGATGAGAACTGGAATAATGAAGAGTATGTTCCAAATCCAATTATTGAAGGTTATGACGAATATTATTCTATCGATTATAATTTTATAAACGGATCATCAGTTCACAGACTTGGCGATATAATGGTAGTCTCGGTTGATTATGAAGACAATGTTAAACCTGTAGATGGTTTTGGTTTAGTTACCAACTATCCGAATCCGTTTAATCCTTCTACAACTATAGAATTTACTATTCCGGAAAGAACAACAATTAAAGTTGAAATATTTGATGTTTTGGGACGCAAAGTTTCAACTTTATTAAATAATCAAGAGCTGAATGCCGGACAACAAAGACTAGTATGGAATGGCAAAAGCGATAGCGGCGTTCAAATGGTAAGTGGAGCATACATATATAGAATTAGTTCGGATAAGTACAGTGTTTGTAATAAGATGATGTTACTTAAATAATTTAACATCAGCAGGCATAACCCAGGTTATGCCTGCTTTTTTAAAAA
>JAOTUT010000408.1 GCA_029863735.1 Ignavibacteria bacterium | reverse complement strand
AGATTAGGAGAAAAATAATTCAACCTGAACTTGTTTCAGGTTCTTAATTTAATTTCGAATAACATCCAAAGACCCTGAAATAAATTCAGGATGACATCTTTCCCAGACAATCTTCTCTCAAAAATAAGATGAGCAAATTCTCATCTTCCCACATTTGAAAAATTAAATTTCCAAAATCGCTCTTAATCAAACAAAAAGTTAATAGTGATCAATGGCAGATTTGTTGTTATTAGTTAGTTTACAATAAATTAATTCACTAAAAATGAATTTAGATAAATCTACAAAACCCGTTTACACAATCAGCACTGCTGCAAGACTGCTTGGCATTTCAATTCCGACATTACGAATGTATGAGAATGAAGGACTGATTATTCCTTTTAAAAAATCCAGCTCACACAGACTTTATTCAGAAGTTGATCTGGAAAGAATCAGATGCCTCAGAAATACAATTAACGGTAACAAAATGGGTATAGAAAGCATCCGCAGAATGCTGGCGTTAATTCCCTGCTGGGCGATTATAAATTGTTCTGAGGAGGATAGAAAAAATTGTGATGCTTTTACAGATTTTGCTAAACCCTGCTGGATGCATAAACATAAAAATAATATTTGCTCTGAGAGAGATTGCAGGGAATGTGAAGTATATAACAGCTTCAGCGATTGCAGCAGCTTAAAAGAAAAATTGAAAGCGCTTATTCCACCCCGTCAGTAAACGGGTCTATGGACAAAAAACTAAAATTAATATCTACTGAATAAACTGCGGAAGAAAAAACGATGAAAAAATTACTAATACTCGGTGCCGGAACAGCAGGCACAATGATGCTGAACAAACTTCACAATATACTTGATAAAAGTGAATGGCAGATTACAATAGTCGATCAGCACGAAAACCACTACTACCAGCCGGGTTTTCTTTTCATTCCGTTTAATATTTATACCTGCAAAGATGTTACAAAACCGAAAAGAGATTTTTACCCAACTGGAGTAAATGTAATCAATTCCGAAATTGATAAGATTGAACCTTCTGAAAACCGCGTACTTTTAAAAGATGGACATGTTGTCGGGTACGACTACCTGATAATTGCTACCGGCGCAAAAACCAAACCTGAAGAAACCGAAGGATTGAAGGATAAGCTCTGGTATAAAAACGTTTTTGATTTTTATACTGTTGAGGGAGCTTGCATGCTCAGAGATTTTTTCAAACACTGGGAAGGCGGCAAGCTTGTAATCAACATTACCGAAATGCCGATCAAGTGTCCGGTTGCGCCACTTGAGTTTGCATTCCTTGCTGATTGGTTTTTTACCGAGAAAGGAATTCGTGATAAAGTTGATATTCACTTTGTTACTCCCCTTCCGGGTGCGTTTACCAAACCAAAAGCATCATCAATCCTGGGTGATTTTCTAAACAAAAAAAATATAAAGCTTACATCGGAGTTTAATATTGCACGAGTTGATAATGATGAAAAGAAAATAGTTTCCTGGGATGAAACAGAAATTCCTTTCGATGTATTGGTAACCATTCCTACTAACATGGGTGATGAAGCAATTGCTCGCAGCGGAATGGGTGATGAACTTAATTTTATACCTACCGATCCTCAGACTTTAAGATCAAAAGAGTATGAAAATATTTTTGTTATTGGCGATGCAACAGATCTGCCAAGCTCAAAAGCCGGTTCAGTTGCTCACTTCCAGGCAGACATATTACAGGAAAATTTCTTAAGTGTAATTGAAGGAAGAAAGCCGCAGGCTAAATTTGATGGTCATGCAAACTGCTTTATTGAATCGGGATTTGGAAAAGGAATTTTAATTGACTTCAATTACGACACTGAACCATTGCCGGGCAAATTTCCTCTGCCGGGAATTGGTCCTTTCTCTCTTCTGGAAGAAACAAAGATGAATCACTACGGAAAGATTATGTTCCGGTGGACTTATTGGAACTTCCTGATTAAAGGATTGGAACTTCCGATTGAATCAAATATGTCTATGGCCGGTAAGAGGTACTAAAATGGAAGAAGTTATAACTCAAAATCAGATCGAAGAAATAAATCAAAAGCTCAGTATAATTCTCGAAGAGATTGAGCTTCAGAAAAAACACCGCAGAATGATGGAAGATCTGAAAGATGATATGTATCGTGTTGGAAAAGATTTATATGAAACTGCTATTGTTGAATTGGAAGAAGTTCACGATCACATAAACACCGGTGATATTCTTCATCTCGGTAAAAAACTTCTCAGAAATGTAAATAACCTGAACAAAGCATTTGATCAAATGGAAAGCACAAGAGATTTTCTACGAGATGTCTCCCCTCTTGTTCGCGAATCAATATTAGATCTGATGAAAAAACTGGATGAATTTGACAGAAAAGGTTATTTCCAGTTTACAAAAGAACTTCAGAAGGCTGCTGATAATGTTGTTACCTCCTTTACTACAGAAGATGTAAAACATCTTGGTGATAAC
>JAOTUT010000407.1 GCA_029863735.1 Ignavibacteria bacterium | reverse complement strand
GGCGGTAGTCTTAATCCACCTACACACGAAACAGTTGATAATAAAATGCATTATATCTATCAGGACGGCAAAGCTGTATTCAAAGTTGCAGTTAAAGGAATGGCAGATGTTTCTTATGAACTTATGCAGAAAAATAATTTAAAATCCGAGGACATCGCTTATCTTGTTCCTCACCAGGCAAATATGAGAATCATTACTGCTACTGCAGAGAGAATGGGCTTAAGTCAAGATAAAGTAATGATTAATATCGACAGATATGGTAACACAACTGCAGCAACCATTCCATCCTGTCTTGTTGAATATTACAGGAATGGAAAAATTAAAAAAGGTGATAAAATTATATTATCTGCTTTTGGTGCTGGTTACACGTGGGGCGCAAGTTATATTGTTTGGGCATTAGACTAATGAGTAAAAAAGCTTTTTTATTTCCGGGGCAGGGTTCTCAATATATTGGGATGGCTAAAGATCTGTTCGAGAAATCTGTCGAAGCCAAGGAGATGATTAAAACTGCAGACGATATACTTGGAATTAATCTTTCTTACATTATGTTCAATGGTCCGGAAGACGAATTGAAACAAACGCAATATACTCAGCCAGCAATATTTCTGCATAGCGTCATTCTGGCAAGCATTATCAGAACAATTGATGCTAATGCTGCAGCTGGTCATTCACTCGGTGAGTATTCTGCATATGTTGCATCTGGAACAATTCAGTTTTACGAAGCAATAAAGTTGGTACGAGCGCGTGGTGTTGCAATGCAGGAAGCAGGTGATCAAAACAAAGGAACAATGGCTGCCATAATCGGATTGGAATCGGACAAAGTTGAGATCTTTTGTGCCGAAGCTTCTGTTATGGGCGTTGTGCAGTGTGCAAATTTTAATTCACCCGGACAGATAGTTATTTCAGGATCTGTTGATGGCGTACACAAAGCAATGGAACTTTGTAAAGCTTCTGGAGCTAAAATGGTCAAAGAGCTCGTGGTTAGTGCTGCATTTCACTCACCATTAATGTTATCAGCAAAAGAAAAATTAAAATCAACACTGGATGCAACTAATTTTTATGATTCCAAATTCCCGGTTTATACAAACGTAAATGCAATACCAGTTGTCGGTATAACTGAAATCAAATCAAAGTTATCTGAGCAGATAGCCGCACCTGTAAGATGGGAAGAAACAATTAAAAATATGATTGATGATGGAATTGAAGAATTTTACGAAGTTGGACCCGGTAATGTTTTGCTAGGATTAGTAAAAAGAATAAATCCCGATGTAAAACGAATCGGTATTGATAAATTTGAAGATGTGGAAAGGTATTTATAATGAGTGAAGATTCAACCAATTTTACTGAAAAGTTTACTAAGAAAATAAATGGGTTATTTATCGACCCAAAGATATTCACCTACAAGTTTATCTGTAATTGCCCAGGGGAATGTTGCTACTATGGTGTTTACACCGATTACGAAGAGTATCAAACCATACTGTCAATGCAGGATAAAATAAAGGAGAATATGGATGAAACGCAATCTAAGGATGTAAGCAAATGGTTTGAACCGGAAGAAAAAGATGAAGATTTTGAATCCGGTATTGCAGTCGGAACAGAAGTAATAAACAGTAAATGTACTTTCCTGGATAGGGATGGTTTATGTACTCTCCAGAAAATAGCGATGCAGGAAGGTGATTACAAATGGAAATACAAACCGCTTTATTGTATTCTTTTTCCACTTACAACATATGAAGGTGCATTGACAATTGATGATGAACATATCGAAAGGCTACCTTATTGCAACGTAGATCCAAATACGAAGCTGACTTTGTTTGAAGCCTGTGAGGAAGAATTAAGACACTTTTTTGGTGAAGAGGGATTCGAAGAACTCAAAAATTATCGTGAAGAGTATCTTAACGAAATTAAAATGGGAGTTAAAGAAGATGTTACCAAATAAAAGAGCTATTGTAACCGGTGGTACTAGGGAGATAGGAAGAGCAATTGTAAAAGAACTTGCATCAAAAAGCTGCTGTGGTGTTCTGTTTTCTGATGTGGCTTTTATTTACAACAGCTGTGATGAATGTGCTGAAGAGCTTCAACAAGAAATCCATAATCCCGCAACAAAAATTTTAGCCTTTAAAGCTGATGCAACTTCTCTTGACCAGGCCGAAGCTACTGTTCAGGAAGCAATTGAAAAATTAGGTGGAGTAGATATTCTCATTAATAATGCGGGAATTACAAGGGATAATCTTCTTCTCAGAATGACTGAAAAAGATTTTGATGACGTAATAAATGCAAATCTTAAAAGTGTTTTTAATTATACAAAGGCTGTAATCAAGCATATGATCAAACAGCGCTATGGAAGAATAGTCAATATTGCTTCTGTTGTTGGAATAATTGGTAATCCCGGTCAGGCAAACTATGCTGCTTCAAAAGCAGGTGTAATTGGATTTACAAAATCAATGGCGCGTGAGCTTGCTT
>JAOTUT010000406.1 GCA_029863735.1 Ignavibacteria bacterium | reverse complement strand
GATATTTTATACTTTCCATCGGAACATCTTTTAATTGATCTTCCATGCTTTTCAAATCATTGGCTCTGCCTACCTCAACTCCATCAGGTGTTTTGAAAATAAAATCACCAAAGCCAAAATTGTTGTTCATAAAATGTTGAAGCTTCGTAATGAGGATGGGAGAATCTTTTAATATGAATGAAGCTCCCGCATTTTTTGCGTCATCTTCGTTAGCTGGATTATTTGAGGTTAGTAAGATCGGAATATCCGTAATAGATTGTTTAACTGCTTTGGTAAACTGTATTCCTGCTGTTTCATCAAGTACACCATTTTTCGGAAATTCAATGTCCGAGATAATTCCAAGAATCAGTTCTTTATATTTTTCAAAATAATCCCACGCTTCTTCATAGTTTGTACACAATAGTATTTTTGGTCTGGCTCGCATCCTTAAATATTTGTGAGTGAGATTTATTCCTTCAGAAATTAATCTCTGGCTTTGCTTCAGCATTTCAGTGTAGATAATCGGAAGAAAAGCAGAATAGTATCTTACACTATCTTCAATAACAATTACATTCTGAACACCAACAATTTTACTGTCGTGCTCAACATTAAGCCTGTCTTCTAAGTATTTTATAATTCCAATTATAATTCTGAAATCACCGGTCCAATTAAATACTTTATCGAATACTGCACTTTCAGGATTCGTCAATAGAGATTTTAACTCTCGGTTATCGTGAGCGAGAAGAACAATTGGTATTTTCAATCCCGAATTTCTCACCAGTTTTGCAAAATTGAGCGCGGTCATATCTTCGATGTGCATGGTAGTAATAATTAAATCGAACCGACCTTCTTCTTTCACACGGCTAACGGCATCATACCCACTTGAAACTCTGGTTAGTTCAGGTGAGTGACTGAGGTTTAATCCCTGGTATTCATTGCGAATAAGCTCATATAGCCTGCCGTCTTCTTCAAAGAGATATAGATCATAAAGGCTGGATACAAGTAGGATATTAGTTACACGGAGGCGCATAAGATTTTGGAAACCCTGGAAACGGGTTCCATAACCGTGCTCGACCCAATCTGCTTCGGGATTACTTTTAAATTCTTTTATGTAATCCATTCGTCAATCAATCAATAAATTAGAGTTGAAAATTTGAATATGGAAATCAATCGAAATTTACAATAATTAATCATCAAATTCCTTTCTGACAAATAAAAAAGGCGAAGCAAGTAAGGAGGCTACAACCTGCTTCGCCATTGAATTGATTAATTTTCAGATTCCTGACTTACCCGACTTCTGTCGGGTTCGCAGGAATTACATCAGCATGCTCAGTCATTCCGGCTTGTCCGGAATCAGAGGTCTGATCAAATTATAAATACTTAAACAACACCCTGATCAATCATTGCATCAGCAACCTTTAAGAAGCCGCCAATGTTTGCACCGTTAACATAGTTGCCGGGAGTTCCAAACCTATCCGCCATATCAACGCAGGTTTTATGAATATTCTTCATGATAAGTTGTAATCTTGCATCAACTTCTTCTCTTGTCCAGGGAAGTCTTTGACTGTTCTGGGACATTTCCAGTCCGGATACTGATACACCACCGGCATTTGCAGCTTTACCGGGTCCATAAAGGATTTTATTTTCCAAGAGGATATTAACTCCTTCAATAGTAGTAGGCATATTAGCTCCTTCGCTAACTACATAAACACCATTCTTAACAAGGTTCTGTGCATCAATCCAGTTTATTTCATTTTGTGTTGCACTTGGAAATGCACAATGTGCTTTATGATCCCATAATGGATTATGGTCAAGGTTTGGGTCGAAAGCGAAATAAACTGCGTTTTTGTATTTATCAACATATTCTTTTATTCTTCCTCTTCTGACATTTTTCAGTTCCATTATGAAGTTCAGCTTTTCTTTATCAATTCCTTCTTCATCAAAAATATAGCCGTTAGAGTCGGATAATGTGATTACCTTTCCACCAAGTTCCAGAATTTTTTCTGTGGTATATTGTGCCACATTACCGCTTCCAGATACTATGCATGTTTTTCCTTCAAGTGTCTGATTTTTAGTTGTAAGCATTTCTGCTGCAAAATATACAGCTCCGTATCCTGTAGCTTCAGGACGAATTAATGAACCACCCCAGTTCAAACCTTTTCCTGTCAGGACTCCGGTGAACTCATTTCTTAGTTTTTTGTACTGACCAAAGAGATAACCTATCTCTCTTCCGCCAACTCCAATATCACCTGCCGGAACATCAGTATTAGGACCGATATGCCTGAACAACTCGCTCATAAATGCCTGGCAGAATCTCATTATCTTTAGATCGCTTTTACCTTTTGGGTCAAAGTCAGATCCACCCTTTCCTCCACCCATTGGCAAAGATGTTAAGCTGTTTTTGAAAACCTGTTCGAAGGCTAAAAATTTAAGGATGCCAAGATTTACAGATGGGTGAAATCTTAAGCCACCTTTATAAGGACCGATA
>JAOTUT010000405.1 GCA_029863735.1 Ignavibacteria bacterium | reverse complement strand
AATCGTCTCCACCTTTATTAAATGATTCCACTCGAGACTTATCATTGATGAAACTTTGGAAATCTTTTATCTCCCAATCAGCTTTTTCCCATCTGTTTTTCCAGGTTCCCCATCCCCACGAAGAGGAACGAGATGAAAGATAAACCGGATACTTATAATATTCAGGAATTTTTATCGGGAATGTATATCCCGTAACGGAAAAAATTCGTTGATCATACTCAAAAAAGTTTAGCACTTCATTCATATATTTTAGGAAGTATGGTGAGCTAATCATATCATCTTCCAGAACAATTACTTTCCCATACGATTCGATAACTTGAGTAACCCCGGAAATAACTGAATTAGCAAGTCCGAAGTTTTTCTCTCTCTCAATAATTTCAATTTTATCAAAACCTTTTATTGTTCTAATATAGTCTTTAACTTCTTCAACATTCTTTAAATCTTTATCATTTTTAGGACCGTCGGAGAAAATGAACAGTGTGGAATTATTGATGAGAGTATTATTAAGCAGAGATTCAACTGTCCTTTTGGTATGCTCAGGACGATTGTATACGAAGAGTACTATTGGTGCAAAATTGTCCAAATTTTCGATAGCTGTTAAATAGATAATTTTTATGAGGGAAATATAATTTATTTGTCAATAACACTTTATTGACTACCTAAAAAAAAGAACCCTGCATCCCGTTCCTGAATTGAGAATGCAGGGTCAAAAAAAAATTAAGTGGGTTATTTGAGGAGGATCATTTTCTTTGTTGATATAAAATTATCAGATGAAAGATTATAGAAATAAATCCCACTTGGCAAATTGCTACCGTCAAATTCTATTTGATAATATCCAGCCTCTTTCAATCCTTCTTCGAGCACCACTACTTTCTCACCTAAAGAATTGTGAATAACTAATTTCACATAAGATCTTTCATGAATTGTAAAACTAATTATCGTATTTGGATTGAATGGATTTGGGTAATTCTGATGAAGTAAATATTCTGTTGGGACACTATCAACTGAAACTTCTAACTCACCAACTTTATTGTTGGTACCATCGAAGTCAATTTGAATTAATTTATAAAAGTAAGTTCCTGATTTAACATTTACATCTTTGTAAATATATTCTCTTGGTTCTGTAGTTGTTCCTGAGCCTGGAACGTATCCGATTTCATCTTCATTTTTGAAAATTTTAAATCCCTGGTTATTAGTTTCCGTTGATGTAGTCCATCTTAAAATCATATCGTTATTTACGAGTTCATAACTGAACGAACTAAGTTCAACAGGAATTCCTCCGTTATTGGTTTTTAATATTGTTCCATTATTACCAACCACCCAACCCGTCAGCTCATCAACAAATGCTACAGCATATAAATCAGTCGAAGTGTTACTATTCTGTTGAATCCAGGAAGTTCCCCCATTAATAGAATGTAATATTACACCACCAAAACCGGCTATCCACCCATAGTTTTCATCAATAAAATGAACGTCCCGTAATTCATTTGTAACACCGCTGGATTGAGTCAACCAATTTGAGCCTCCATCAGTTGTTCCGACAATTGCTCCACTATAACCGACGCCCCAACCAATATTTGGATCAATAGTATAAACATCAATGAGATAATAAAATGTTGGAATATTCTGCATAAACCAGATACTGCCACCATTAGTGGTTTTAGCTATTTGACCAAACATATCACCAGCTGTCCAACCAATATTTGAATTAACAAATCTTACAGAATATAACCATCCAGCTGTAAAATTTGGAAGATATTGCCAGTTGTTCCCTCCATTTGTAGTTCTAAATAGAATTCCATTTGTCCCTACCACCCATCCGTGTAAATCGTCTGCAAAAAACAAAGATAAAAGGGCAAAATCAGTAATTGTTAGTTGTGAAAACCATGAAGTGCCTCCATTGGTAGTGTGGTATATACTTCCATGTCTGAATGGAGTCCATTCATACAAAGCTATCCAGCCATTTAATGAGTCAGTAAAAAATATTGAACGAATGTTATCAGGAGTCGAAATGGATTGAGAGAACCAGTTATCTCCTCCATTAGTGGTTTTCAGAATTGTTCCATCTTCTCCAGCAACCCAACCAGTACTCTCATTTAAAAATTTAACTGTATAAAGTCCTTTTGTAGTGCCAGAGGTTTGTTGAATCCATTGAGGATAAAGTGAAGTTGATAAGATCAGAAATAAACTAAATAAGACTATTATAATTTTCATAGTCACCCCATTTGATTTAATTCTATAATTAAATACAAACAAAACTTAATTTAATTGTATCTAAAAAACAATTCATCCAATAGAGGGTAAGAATTGCTAACAGTCAACTTTAGTTCTCAACTTTACAAAAATCAACTATTAATGAGGTATAATTTGGATTTCCGTCAGAATTTCTGCTATCATTTATAAATGATCTTCTGACATAGCCATTTTCATCATTTGAATAAATTGAATTGAAGTTCCCCTCTTCATCCC
>JAOTUT010000404.1 GCA_029863735.1 Ignavibacteria bacterium | reverse complement strand
TTTGCTTTGAGTGCTGATACAAGATTTTCCTTTTCTTCATCACTAAAAAATTTTGCGGTTGGTGAGTCTATTCCCTTTTCCAAGACTTTAATCCAGACCATTCCTTTAGCACCAAGTTTTTTTACAAAATCAGTCAACCCGTCTATTTGGTTTCTACTGAAAGATGCACAATCGGGGGCAACCAAACCTGCAATAATGCCATTAGAATCGATAAAATCTTTAAATACTTTAAACTCCGATTTGCTGAAGATTTCATTTAATGAATGAAGTTCCATTCCAAATCTAAGATCCGGCTTATCGCTACCGTATTTAGTTAGTGCTTCCTCGTAGGGAAGCCTGATTATAGGTAAGGATAAATCGACTCCCCATATCTCCTTAAAGAGCAATTTCATTAGCCGTTCAACAATATTAAAAACTTCTTCTTCAGAAATAAAAGACATTTCCACATCAATCTGTGTAAACTCAGGTTGACGATCTGCTCTTAAATCCTCATCTCTGAAACATTTTACTATCTGAAAATACCGATCAAAACCTGACACCATTAATAACTGTTTATACTGCTGCGGTGATTGTGGAAGTGCATAAAACTTACCTTTGTGAATCCTGCTGGGTACAAGATAATCGCGTGCACCCTCGGGAGTGCTTTTCATCAGCACCGGGGTTTCAATCTCAACAAATTTATTTTCGTCAAAATATTTTCTTACGAGTTGATACATTTTGTGCCGAAGCAGTAAAACCTTCTGTAAGGTTGGTCTCCTTAAATCGAGGTATCTGTATTTTAATCTTAGATCTTCAAAAGCATCCGTATCATCTTTAATTGCAAAAGGTGGCGTTTCTGATTCATTAAGAATAATCAGATTATCCGCAAGTACATCTACTTCGCCTGTTCCCAATTCTTTATTAACTGCATCTTCCGGTCTTTTTCGCACATTTCCTTCAATAGAAACCACAAATTCATTTCTTAAATTCTTTGCAAGTTCATAGGCATCTTTATTAATATCCGGTTCAAACACAACCTGTGTAATTCCAAAACGATCCCTTAGCCAAATAAAAATCAATCCTCCAAGGTCTCTTCTTCTATCAATCCAACCGTTAAGGACTACCTTTTCGCCAATATTTTTTTCTCTCAGTTCGCCACAATTGTGAGTGCGAATATTAAAATTCATAAATCTGTTTTTCTCCAATATTCAATTGTTGAGTGCGAAAATTAATCATTCCAATTTGGGCAAACAAATAAGAACTGCTATCATCAAACACACTTATATAGAAATTAGCTCAGTAGCCATTATAGACTTCACTACAAAATCATTTCTTTGTAACTTTCAATAATGAACATAGTAGAATTGATAAAAAAGAAAAGAGTTGGCAAAACATTAAATGCCGACGAGATCAAATTTTTGATTAAGGACTTTACCAATGGTCATATTCCAGACTACCAGTTCTCTGCTCTTCTGATGGCAATTCTACTAAAAGGAATGAATTCTGATGAGACCGCAACACTAACCCAATCCATGCTTTACAGTGGAAAAGTGATTGATCTATCTTCTTTCAAAAGTTTTAAAATTGATAAACACTCTACTGGTGGTGTTGGAGATAAAACATCATTAATTATAGCACCAATTGTCGCCTCAACCGGTATCTATGTTCCAATGATTTCCGGAAGAGGACTTGGTCACACTGGCGGAACTCTCGATAAGCTAGAATCAATTCCTGGCTTCAGAACAGATCTAAGTATATCCGAATCTAAAAAAATTCTTAAAAAGTGTGGTGTGGTATTAATCGGACAATCAAAAGAAATTGCACCAGCCGATAAACTTATTTATGCACTTAGAGATGTAACTGCAACTGTTGAATCTATCCCGCTAATAACTGCCAGCATTATGAGTAAAAAACTAGCAGAAGGAATTGATGGACTTGTGCTGGACATTAAAACTGGCAATGGTGCATTTATGAGAAGCAGGAAAGAGTCCATCTTACTAGCCAATTCATTAATTAAAACTGCAAAGTCTTTCGACAAGAAAGTAATTGCTTATAACACTGATATGAATCAGCCCCTTGGAAATTATATAGGTAACTGGCTGGAAGTTTATGAATCAATTCAAGTGCTTAGAGGCAATGTCAAAAACGATTTATATGCATTATCTGTAAAACTCGCCGGGGCCATGATTTATCTTGGTAAAAAAGCTAAGTCACTTAAGGATGCTGAACAAATAGCCAAAAATAGAATTGAAAATGGTGAGGCGCTCAAAAAGTTTTTAGAAGTTGTGGGACTTCAAGGCGGGGATGTGACTTATATTATTAACCCAGAAAAATATCCAAAGCCTAAATATTCTAGGAAAGTTTGTTCAGATAAATCGGGTTTTATTAAAGAAATAAACACTTATCAAATTGGAATGGCATCTCTGGAATTAGGTGCGGGTAGAAAAATAAAAGATGACGAAATTGATCATAAAGCAGGAATTGTTTTAAGCAA
>JAOTUT010000030.1 GCA_029863735.1 Ignavibacteria bacterium | reverse complement strand
AAAACAAATGGAGTTAAATGAAAATTTAAAATTCTCACTCAAGCTGCCCTATTTTTTTAATGATGAATTAGTAGATTTTTATTTTACTTATGATGATAATACGGGAGCTTCGTACAGGGAACCGGTTAACAGTAATTACAAGTTTTATTATGGTTCACTTGATATCAGCCTTAATCTGACCACCAAAAAAACGTTTTCAGACTTTATTGTAAGTGATCCTTATCCTAACCCGTTTTATCCCGCTTTAAATACATTTACTTCTATCCAAATAAAATCATCCGGAAACGAAAATCTTACAATCAGAATTATCGATCCTTTAGGTCAGCAAGTTGGTTACTACAGTACAGTTACCAATGATGATGAAAATAGGTTTGATTGGTATGGAAAAAACACTAACGGCATTTCGCTTTCCAGCGGTGTTTATTATTTTATTATTGATTTGAATGGAAAAAGCTTCAGTAAAAATTTGGTTTTACTGAGATAATTTATTTTTCAGAAGACTTAAAGCCTTCATCTTTCTGCAACTATAATTAATGCTTTTTAACAATCAATTTAACAGTATTAGTAGTTTTATACGGATTTTCCTTAACTTTCTAAAGACTCCTTCACTTTTAATTTAAAGATATGAATAAAATTATATTATCAAATCAGATTGAATACCTATCTTCATTCCGAAAAAAAACTGATACCCTAATCGAAGAAATGGAAGAATATGCAAAAGAACATAATGTTCCTATTCTTTCCTGGCAATCAGCAGAATTCTTAGAGCAGTTAATTCTTGTAAAAAATCCAAGAAGAGTTCTTGAACTGGGGACAGCCATTGCGTATTCTTCTATTAGAATTGCTCGTAATCTGCAGGGTAAATCAGTGATTCATACAATTGAGAAGAGCGCTGATAATATTTCAGTAGCAAAGGATTTTATTGTTAAGTCAGGACTTACGGCTAAAATAAAACTACTTGAGGGAGATGCTGTAAATGTTATGCCTCAGCTGAAAAAGAAATATGACCTGGTTTTTCTTGATGCTGATAAGGAAGATTACAAAAGACTATTTGATTACTCGCTGGTGCTTCTGCGAAAAAAAGGACTTTTAGTTGTCGATAATTTACTGTGGCATGGTTATGCTGCCTCAACACGAGTGCCATTGCAATATAAAGAATCAACAAATCATATTCGTGAATTCAATTCTTTATTTATGAATCAGCCGAACCTTAAGTCATCAATAATACCAGTCGGTGATGGCATTGGGTTAGGAGTTAAAATATAGTTACAGTGAATTTATCTGATAAATATTTTTTGGATAAAGTTGAAGATTATACTTCTAATCCTCTTCAAAGAAAAGATGACCTTACAAAAATAATTCATTTAGTAAGGGGTAATGGTAAAGAAGATGAATTTGAAGAATTAACCTTCACTGCTAAATACATTTGCGGAATGATGAGGGTTTTGAAGAACGCACCAGGAATACCTGAAGTAAGCAGTACTGATCATGTTAAAAATGATCTGAATGAAAATATGAAGAAGGGAATAGAACAATTAAAAGAAATAATTTCTGTTGGGGATGTAAGCCATCGGGAATATTTTGAAACAACTTATTTTACTCTCTCACCACAAAATTTTGCTAATCTTTCACAACTCTTTTCTGATTTAGAAGCTGTTAAAAAATATATCAACCACTTGAAACGTCAATCCTGAAATTATCTCTAGGGTTTCTTCAACCAATTTTCGAGAGCCTCTAATAAATGCTGCATAGCAATAATCAGAGGTTCATGCTGTGAAGCATTAATATCCTGAAGAATTTCATTATGAATCTGCACATATGCCTTGTTGAGTTGGTTAACAAGTTGTCTGCCTCTCCTTGAAAGCATAACTCTCATGTTTCTTCTATCCTCAGGATCAATTTCCCTGTTTATGTATTGCTTCTCTACTAAACCATCAATAATTCTTGTCAGTCGGCTTGGGCTAAGATTCATGCGTTCAGCAATTTTTTTATTGTTCACGCTTTCATCAGTTCCAAACAATCTCAGGCATCTGAATTCTGCTTGCGTCAGATTATGAATTGTAGCTAAGCGGACTTCTTTCTCCTGACAATTTGCCAGCAAGCTAAAAGTTAAGTTGGCAAGGCGTTCTGCTGTTTGGTGAGTTCCCATTGCGTCCCCGGATTTTGTGAAAATGTAAATATTGTCTCACGCAAATATCAGTAATAACGATTTTTGAATCAAGTAACATCAACAGTTTTTTTTGAACAATAATTTGTAATGTAATAGAGATTTCATTTATAAACAGTTTCTTTATGAAATGTAATAGTAATTTTATTCTTACCCAGGTCTGATATTTTCTTTGAAATTAACTCGATTTCGCTTGATTTTAGCAGACAGGTCAATTTAATGGATTCTTTGTATTCAGAATCTTCAACAATTGAATTATGATTTGACAGAATTCTGTGGATAAAACTAATCTGGTCATATATTGCTGATACAGTGGCTTTTTGGAAAAGTTGTTTTGTGGAGATTTTCGAATCATTTATTACCTGGTAGGCTGACTGATAATATGCCTTTCCCAGTGGACCGACCCCAAGCTTTATTCCTCCAAATATCCTTGAGACAATAATAAGCTGATTACTCAGTTTAAAATGTTCAATTGCGTTTTGTATTCGTATTCCTGCGGTTCCATTCGGTTCGCCTGCATCTGAATAACGAACTGTGCCATCTGCTAATTTGAAGGCGTAGCAGTGGTGTGATGCATCATAGTATCTCTTTTTAGCTTTAATGACATATTCTTTTGCATCACTTTCAGAAAATACCGGATATACCTGTGCAATAAAGTTGGATTTATTTACAACGGCGGTTACTTCATTTATCTCGTCTATCGTTCTTATTTCATATGGTAAATTCATCACAGAAAAGTAGTAAGGTGCAAAGCGTTTTTAATTGATTATCAAACCATCAATAGCTAATATAGCTATTTAGAATTTTATTTACCTTTCCTTGGAAAAAGAATTTATAATAATCAAAGGCGCACGAGAGCACAATCTCAAAAACATTGATATTGAGATTCCGCGCGATACTTTTACCGTAATTACAGGACTTTCTGGTTCCGGTAAATCTTCTCTTGCATTCGATACAATTTATGCTGAAGGTCAGCGAAGATATATCGAATCACTTTCTGCATATGCCCGCCAGTTTCTTGATATGCTCGAAAAACCCGATGTCGATCTTATAGAAGGATTAAGTCCAGCCATTTCGATTGAACAGAAATCGACAACCGGTAATCCACGCTCAACAGTTGGAACGGTTACAGAAATTTATGATTATCTCCGACTTTTATTTGCCAGAGTTGGAATCCCTCACTGCTACAATTGTGGTAAGCCTGTAAAAAAACAATCGTCCTCGCAAATTATTGATTCTATTATTTCAGCATTCAAGAATAAAAAGATTTCCGTCCTCTCTCCATTAATTCGTGGTAGAAAAGGACACTACAAAGAATTATTTGAAGAAGTTCTTTCAGATGGATTTTTACGTGTAAGAGTAGACGGAGAAGTGGTTGAAATTACGAAAGGATTTCAGGTTGACCGTTACAAAATTCATAACATTGAAATATTGGTTGATCGGTTTACAGTAAAAGAATCAGCTAGATCAAGAATTACAGAATCCGTAAACGTTGCTCTGAATTATGGTGAAGGAAGTTTAATCGTTAACGATGGAATAGATGACCACATCTTCAGCAGGCAGCTTGCGTGCCTGGATTGCGGAATCAGTTATACTGAACTTGCACCGAATTCATTCTCGTTCAATTCTCCATATGGTTCCTGCAAGGATTGTGAAGGGCTAGGTGAAAAGAAAGAGCTTGATATTAATCTGATAATTCCTGATTGGGATAAATCAATTAATGAACAAGGTCTTGCCCCTGTTGGTAAACCAAGGAAGATTTGGTTCTTTACTCAGCTTGAAGCTGTAGCTAAGATTTACAAATTTGATTTTGACACGCCATTAAAAAAATTAACAGATTCACAAATAGAAGTTATCACTAAAGGAAGTAAAGAAAGAATACCTTTTACTTATACGTATGGCGGTGGAAAGCCAGTGCAATATATGCACCGTTTTTCCGGCATTATTAAATATCTGAAACACTATTACGATAGTACGTCATCGAACAGCATCAGGGAATGGGTTGAGTCTTATATGAATACGATAAATTGTACAAGCTGCAATGGAGGAAGGTTACGAAAAGAATCTTTAGCTGTAAAGTTCAATGGGAAAAATATTAGTGAAATAACATCACTTTCAATTCTTAGAACATTGGAATTCTTTAAGAGCGTCAAGCTCAAAGGAAATGAAGTATTAATTTCCAAACCAATTCTTAAAGAAGTAAATGAACGTTTGGAATTCCTTCATAATGTCGGATTGGATTATCTAACTCTTGGTCGTTCAGCAAGAACTCTTTCAGGTGGTGAATCGCAGAGAATCAGACTTGCAACACAAATAGGAACGCAACTGGCCGGTGTTTTATATGTTCTTGACGAACCTTCAATCGGTCTCCATCAAAGTGATAATATTAAGCTTATAAATTCATTAAAAAATCTTCGGGATCTTGGCAATACTATAATTGTGGTTGAGCACGACAGAGAGACAATTGAAAGCTCTGACTATATGATTGATCTTGGTCCGGGTGCAGGTGAACACGGCGGCGAAGTTGTTCTTGAGGGTGAAACAAAAAAACTTTTGAACTCTGAAAATGGATTCGATTCCCTTACACTTTCTTATCTAAGAAGCAGACAAAAAATTAAAATACCTGAAGTAAGAAGGAATGGAACTGGAAAATTTATTTCGTTAAAGGGTGCTAAAGGTAATAACCTTCAAAATGTCAATCTGAAAATTCCTCTTGGGACCTTGACCTTAATTACAGGCGTCAGCGGATCAGGTAAATCATCTGTGCTGAATGAAACACTTGTAAAGATTTTAATGAATAAACTTTACAGATCTAAATCTGTTCCACTTCCTTATGCCAAAATTGAGGGCCTGGAAAATATTGATAAGATTATTGAGATAGATCAGTCGCCGATTGGTAGAACTCCTCGTTCCAATCCGGCTACTTATACCGGGCTATTTACTTTTATACGTGACCTGTTTGCTGAACTTCCGGAGGCTAAAATGAGAGGATATAAAACAGGAAGATTCAGCTTTAATGTTACCGGCGGAAGATGTGAAGAATGTAATGGTGATGGTTTAAAAAAAATCGAAATGAATTTCCTCCCGGATGTTTATGTTCACTGTGATTCCTGTAAAGGAAAAAGATACAACAGGGAAACCCTTGAAGTTCTATTTAAAACAAAATCTATTGCTGATGTTTTGGGAATGCGTGTTTCCGAAGCTCTTGATTTTTTTGAAGACTTGCCAAGAATAAAAAGAAAAATAAAAGCGCTTAATGATGTTGGTTTAGGTTACATTACACTCGGTCAGCAGGCAACAACACTTTCCGGCGGTGAAGCACAGAGAGTTAAACTTGCAACTGAGTTAAGTAAAGTATCAACCGGAAAAACTTTGTATGTGCTTGATGAACCAACTACGGGTCTCCACTTTGAAGATGTTAGAATTCTACTCGATGTTCTTGACAAGCTTGTTGATAAAGGCAATACCGTTGTTGTTGTTGAACACAATATGGATGTAATAAAAATGGCTGACTGGGTAATTGATCTGGGACCCGGTGGTGGTGAATTCGGTGGGAAAGTAGTTGCTGAGGGAACTCCGGAAAGCATCGCAAAAAACAAAAGAAGTGCAACTGGTAAATTTCTTAAATTGGAAATTAATTAAAAGATATTCAAAAGTTTTAAAGCCATTATCAAAATTGCTATAATTAATACACCTTTAATAAAGCCCTCTCCTTTTTTCACAGACATTTTTGCTCCCCACCAGCCCCCCAAAGCATTACCTGCCGCAAGACTTAATCCTAAAAACCAATTTACATTATCTGTTACAATAAAGATAATTAGCGCAGGAATTGTGTAGATCAACACAATAAAAACTTTATGCATATTTACTAATACAAGATTTAGTCTCATCAAGTATTTAAGCGACGCCATAATCAAAAATCCAACTCCTACCTGAATAAAACCACCGTAGAATCCTATTCCAAACATTGAAACCGCAATCGAAAATGATAATTTGCTATTACCTTTTGAGTTAGTTTGTTTCTGAGGAATGAACATAGATAGTATAACTCCTATCATTATTATTCCAAGTATTTTCTGGAAAAATTCATCGTCAAGCTTTACGGCAAGTAATGCCCCGGCAATTGCTCCCGGAAGAGTAAATAATGAAAGTATAAAACTAGCTTTTAGGTCCTGGTATTTTTCTTTTTTAAATGAATAAACGGCAGAAATATTCTGGACCAGAATTGCAACTCTGTTTGTACCGTTGGCTACAGAGGATTCAAGCCCCAGAAAAATTAAAGTTGGAAGCGTTAATGTTGAACCACCGCCGGCAGTTACGTTTAGAAATCCAGCAATGATTCCTACGAAGAAAAGAATGATTACGGATTGAAAACTTAGAATTTCCACAATCTTTTTTTAATGATACTCATAAACTGTAAATGATATCTCAAAAATACGTTTGAATGTATCCCAACTTCAAATAGAAATAAAATTAATCAATTGTTAAAAATTACTTCTTGAATTATCTTGTTTATTATTAAATATTAGTTTTTGAGGTTCTAAAAATGAAGAAATATAATGTAATTATTTTACTCCTAACTATTATGAGTTTAACTAGGGAGTTACCCGCTCAATTATTTTACGGTGAGAATCCTTTAGTTTCAACTTACTCAATCGTTGCCCGCGATCCGGATACAGGAGAAATGGGAGTTGCGGTTCAATCGCATTGGTTTTCTGTCGGATCAATTGTCTCGTGGGGAGAAGCTGGTGTTGGTGTAGTGGCAACTCAGTCTTTTGTAAATCCTGCGTTTGGACCGAACGGTTTGGAATTATTGAAATCAGGAATGTCTGCTGAACAAGTTGTTGATAAACTTATTGCGGAAGATGAAGGAAGAGATGTTCGTCAGCTTGCAATAATTGATGTAAATGGAAATGTTAAAAGTTACACTGGCAAGAATTGTATTCCCGGAGCTGGAAATATAGCTGGTGAAAATTATTCCGTTCAAGCGAACCTTATGTTGAATGATAAAGTTCCGGGTGCAATGTCAAAAGCATTCGAGGAATCAAATGGATCCTTAGCTGAAAGAATGATGAGTGCTCTTTTTGCGGCTCAGGAAGCTGGTGGAGATATTCGTGGGAAACAATCAGCTGCTATTTTGGTGGTGAAAGGAAGATCAACAGGAAAAGTCTGGGAAGACAGATTAATTGATCTCAGGGTTGAAGATGATCCGCAACCGCTTAAAGAGTTAAACAGACTTCTGAAAGTTCATCAAGCCTATGGACATATGAATGCAGGAGATCTTGCAGTTGAACATGGAGATATGGAACTTGCAATGAAAGAATATGCAATGGCTGAATCGATGTTTCCGGAAAATGAAGAAATGATTTATTGGCATGCAGTTACTCTTGCAACGAACGGCGATGTAGAAAATTCGCTTGCATTGTTCAAAGATGTTTTCGAGAGAAATGAAAACTGGAAAATACTCACACCGAGATTAGTCCCAATCGGTCTGCTTAATGTAAGCGAAACCGATCTTCAAAAAATATTATCAATCAATGAGTGAGAAATGAAATCTAGTTTAATTCTTGTATCCTTAATCGTAATAATTATTTTCAGCAGTTGTAAATCTGAAGAAAAAAAGATGGAACCAAAGCAAATGCAGAGACAGCAATATGTTCTTCCCCCTAAAATAGAACAACCGGAGCAGACAATTCAAAAGCAGGAAAATATTGACCCCAAAGTTTCTGCTGAAGTCATTGCAGTAATAAAAGAAAACATTGCCGCTACTCAAGCAAAAGACAAAGAACGAGTTCTGAAGACAATTCATAAAGATTGTCCACAATTACGTTCAACAATTCAGGGGATGGATTATGTTTTTGCACAATTCGATCTGATTTTCGAACTTGAAAAAATAGAAGTCTTAGAAGTAAATGGTGATGATGCTAAAGTATATTACGTTCAAACTACACAGGCAATTCGAGGTGAAGGTTTTGCACCAACTCGTGCAAGCGGTATTCACGAAATGAAAAAAGAAAATGGTAAATGGAAAATCTATAAAACAGATTATCTGACTAATGAACCAATGTAGAAGTGGAACCTAAAATTTTTATATTTAAATCAACTTTTCAAAAAATACAATTTGTAGGCATCAAATGAAATATACTCTCATATCGGTTTTATTGTTTTCAGTTTTATTATCTCTGGTTTTATTTAGTTCCAATTTCTCTTCAGACGAAGTTGAAAATATTTCTCAATGGAAAAGTAAAACTGAATCAAAATTATATCCATACGAATGGGCATATCTGAAAAAAACCTGGCCCTATCTTGATGCAAATCCTCGTGCATATCTTGATGCATTGGAACAAGCACATCAACTTCAGACAGAATCTGCTGAACAAAGACTACACAAAGGATTGAACGCCGTTTCCTGGGAATTCATCGGACCAGTAAATGTCGGAGGAAGAGTGGTTGATATTGAATTTAACCCTTTAAATCCTAGTATTGTTTATGCAGGATTTGCGACAGGCGGTGTTTTCAAATCAACGAATATGGGTAATAGCTGGTTTCCGGTATTTGACTCGCTTGCAGTATTAACTATCGGAGATATAGCTATTGATCCTCAAAATCCAGATGTAGTTTATGTTGGAACAGGAGAGCCAAACGGTGGACATAATAATTTTCCTGGTGGCGGTGTATTTAAATCGACAAACGCCGGACTTACCTGGCAATTTCTTGGACTTGAGCAAACAACATCTATTGGAAGAGTTCTTGTTCACCCAATAAACTCTAATATTGTATACCTTGCCGCAATTGGTTCTTATTTTTCACCTAATAATGAAAGAGGAATATATAAATCCACTGACGGTGGAGCCAGTTGGGACAAGTCTCTTTTTATTTCGGATTCAACAGGTGCTATTGATATAATTATGGACCCAACAAACCCGGACAGGATGATTGCTGCTATGTGGGAAAGAGTTAGAAGACCAACTTCCTCTCACCTGTATGGTCCCTCAAGTGGAATGTATAAAACAATTGACGGAGGGGCAAACTGGAATTTAATTCCATCATCTGCCGGATTGCCTGATCCTAATTCCCAGGATGTTGGCAGAATTGGTTTAGCACTTAGTTTAGTTAATACGGATATTATTTATGCTCTTTACACTGATGGTTATAATATCATAAGCTTATTTAAATCCACCGATTTTGGAAATAGTTGGATTGATGTTGATCTGGATGATGAATTGAGCAGTAGTGGGTTTAGCTGGTATTTTGGACAGGTGAGAGTTCATCCTACAAATCCTAACCAGGTTTATGTCCTTGATGTCCAGTTTATGGTTTCAACTAATTCCGGTTCTAATTGGACTGAAAGAAACATTTCACACGTTGATCACCATGCTCTTGCTTTCAATCCAACTGACGCAAATTATGCAATTTGCGGAAACGATGGAGGAATTAATATTTCTACCGATGGTGGATTTACCTGGGGATCTCCTGCAAATATTCCAGCAACACAATTTTATGAAATTGGATTAGATGCTAGTAACTCACTTGCTTATTATGGCGGAACTCAGGATAATGGTACAAACAGAACTACTGACGGAGGTCTTGATAACTGGCAGCATATTTACGGTGGCGATGGATTTTATGTTATCGTAGATTATATAAATCCTGATATCATATATGCAGAGTCACAATTTGGTAACTTAGGAAAATCTACTAATGGAGGATTTAACTTCAATTCAGCAACTAATGGAATAAACAGCAGCGAACCTACTAACTGGAGTACACCAGTCATTATGGATCCGAACAATAGCAATATACTTTATTATGGAACTAATTATTTATATAGAACAACGAATAGTGCAAGCAACTGGACAAAGATCAGTCCGCAACTTACCGATTATTCAGGTGGTAGATTAGGAACTATAACTACAATTGCTGTGGCTCCAACAAATTCAAATGTTATTTATGTTGGAAGCGATGATTCACACATCTGGATTTCTTCGGATAACGGGACTATGTGGAATGAAATTTCTGATGGACTTCCGATTAGATGGGTTACGCGTGTTGCAGTTGATCCAACTGATGAAAATATTATTTATGCAACTTTCAATGGATTGAAATGGAGAGATCCACAGCCACATGTATTCAGAAGTACGAATAAAGGTACAACGTGGAGTGATATAAGCAGTAATCTACCAGATGCACCAGTTAATGCTTTTGCAGTTGATCCGGTTGAGCCAGAAAAGTTATATCTTGGCAATGATGTTGGAATGTATGTTAGCTTTAATTCAGGACAGAGCTGGTGGGTATTGGGTGAAGGATTGCCAATTCTTCCTATTGGTGATATTGAGATTCATCCAACAACACGCGAACTTGTTGCAGGAACTTATGGCAGGTCGATGTATAAAATAGATCTTAACTCAGTTCCAACAAATATTGAATCATCGGAACCTGTGGTTTCCGGATTTCATCTTGAACAGAATTATCCAAACCCATTCAATCCTTCTACCGTAATCAAGTATACTATCCCAAATGGCATTGCGAGTGGAACGAAACAATCTCAGCTTGTTACTCTTAGAGTGTATGATGTTTTAGGAACTGAAGCTGCAATTCTCGTAAACGAAGAAAAGCAAGTAGGAAGTTATGAAGTCAATTTTGATGCTTCAGGATTATCAACTGGTGTATATTTTTATATATTGCAAGCAGGCTCATTTACGGAAACAAAAAAGATGATTTTGCTTAGATAATATTTTTATCCATAAATATTTATAGGAACTCAATGAATCAGGAAAATTCAATTAAAAATTGTCTTAGCTGTAACAGATCTGAAAATGAAATTCCATTAGTTACATTAACCTATTCTTCAAAACCAGCATA
>JAOTUT010000403.1 GCA_029863735.1 Ignavibacteria bacterium | reverse complement strand
ACTTGAGATGCAGCATCATACTGAGGTCCCTGCTGAAAGTTTTGCTGAAGCAACAAGCTACTTTCCTGAACCCTTTGAGTACAAACTTGGTCCCGAAGAATATCTGAACCATATAAGAAAAATGAAAGAAGCAGTTGATATCCCGGTAATTGCAAGCTTAAATGGTAAATCGCTCGGTGGATGGATTGATTATTCCAAGCAAATTGAACAAGCTGGTGCCGATGCCCTTGAGCTTAACATTTACTTCATGGCTACTGATATGGATCAGAAAAGCGAAGAACTTGAAAAAAGATATGTTCATATAGTTAAGAGAGTAAAATCTGAAATAAAAATACCAATTGCTGTTAAGATGCATCCTTTCTTCAGCTCGGTGGCCCATATGGCAAAAGAGTTAAACAACGCTGGAGCAGATGGATTGGTTCTCTTCAACAGGTTTTATCAACCGGATATTAACCTTGAAACTCTGGAAGTGGAACCAAATGTAATTCTGAGTACACCTTTTGCAATGAGACTTCCATTGAGATGGATTGCAATTCTTTACGGAAGAACAAATGCTGATCTTGCTGCAACCAGTGGAATTTATACTGCCGAGGATGTATTAAAAATGATTATGGCTGGCGCAAAAGTAACGCAGATGCTTTCCTGTTTGTTAAAGTTTGGTATCGGACACATTGCAGATGTTACTTCCAAGATGAAACTGTGGATGGAAGAAAAAGAGTATGAATCGGTCGACCAGATGCGTGGAAGTATGAGCTATATGAATGTAGATGATCCGGCAAAGTTTGAGCGTGCAAATTATATGAAGGTTTTGCACTCTTATAAATAACTTCATTGCCTCCTAATACCATTGCGGGCAAAATTGCTGTCCTCTAACTACTGTCCTGTTAATTTTTGTCCGCGATGGTTTTTTTTGTCACAAATCACAGACCCAATTTCTATCATTCATCATTTGAACTAATAGTCCTATCTTAACGTTTATTCAATAAAAAAATTAGGCAAAATGGCTCTATTCTTCACAATATTCTTTACTGTTTATACAGCCCTTAATTACTACATATTTATTAGGGGATGGCAGGCATTGCACACGTTGCCAGCACTTAAACCTTTCTATTTAGTCACATTTATTCTTGTAGCTTATGGTTATGTTATCGCAAAGGTACTTTATAAATTTCTTCCCCCGTTAGCCTATGATATAATACTTGGGGCCGGAGCTATCTGGTTTGCATTCCTGGTCTATTTTATTCTTTTTCTTTTGGGATTAGATATTATTCGTTTACTAGAATCCTTCTTTCACTTTCTTCCCCAATTCATCTACAATAACTTTGAGCAAACAAAAAAGATTACTGCAATTGTGATTATAGCTCTGGTAAGTTTAATTGTGTTCCTCGGAAATCTAAATAAGCGTGATATTACTATTAAGACTTTAGAGCTTACTCTTCCAAAAGGAAGTGGTCAACTAAATGAGCTTAATATTGTTATGGCATCAGACTTACATCTATCGCCAATAGATGGAGAAAGATTACTTTCAAGAATTATTGACAAAATAAATTCTGTTAAGCCCGATATAATTTTATTTGCTGGTGATATTGTTGATGATAAAGCCATTATCTTAAAAGAAAGAGGTATTGGAGAATCCTTCAAGAGATTAAATTCGAAGTACGGTATTTATTCAATCACCGGCAATCACGAATTTATTAATGATGTTGAGCCAAGCGTTAAATTTATGGAAGAGTACGGAATGAAAGTGCTTAGAGATAATTATGAGTTGGTTGACAGCAGCTTTTATGTTATTGGAAGGGAAGATGTGGCTATAAGACAATTTACCGGTAAAGAAAGAAAAACTCTTAAAGAAATAGTCACTACAATTGAATCTGATCGTACCAAAATACTTCTCGACCACACACCGGTAAAATTAGAGCAGGCACAAAACAACGGAATAGATTTACAGTTCTCCGGGCATACACATCACGGGCAAATCTGGCCGGGAAATATTATAACCAACATAATTTACGAAGTTAGCTGGGGTTATAAGAAAAAAGGGAACAGCCACTATTATGTTACTTCTGGTGCAGGAACCTGGGGACCTCCGATCAGAACCGGAAGTAAATCGGAAATCGTAAATATCAAAATAAAATTTGAATAGTTAACTCTCATTCAATCATACACCCAAACAAATTTACATTGGTAGATTGAGGTTGAGTGGATATATGATTGAACGATAATACGATTTAAAACGTAAACGTCATACCAAATTTTAAATTATCCATAGCAATCGGCGGTGCACTTGGAAATGGCCAGTTCATTTCTCCCTTCCTTAATTCGTATAAACCATAACCTAACGCACCCTTTAATACAAAAAATACAATTGGGCCGGCGGCAGGGGATGATTTAAATACTTCTTTTATAAAAACATCCAGCACACCATTGGCAGCCACTTCAATTACAACACTGCCAGCCCATTTCCAAAATAACCATCCTTCAAATA
>JAOTUT010000402.1 GCA_029863735.1 Ignavibacteria bacterium | reverse complement strand
ATTCTATTTATTCTAATCAATTCTGGGAGCTACAATTTCAAGGTGGTCTTCGTGTTGAATACACTTATCGTACAATAGAGGTCCCCACACAAAATGAATCTTTTAATCTCGACAGGCTAGATTATTTCCCAAGCATTCACACCTCATATAAGTTATTAGAGGGAATGACATGGATGGCAAGTTATTCCAGAAGAATTGAGAGACCTCGCGGATGGGCTTTAGAACCTTTTCCCACCTGGATTGACGCTAATAACGTAAGGATTGGAAACCCTGATTTACTTCCTGAATTTATAGATTCTTATGAAACAGGAATTCAAACTTTTTTTGGCGGTGTTTCATTTACAACAGAAGTTTATTACAGAATTACAAATAATAAGATAGAGTTTGTCAGAACTGCAATTGATGATAACGTAACACTTACAACTTTTGAGAATGTCGGTAAAGATTATTCAGTTGGTGCTGAGCTGATGTTTAGTCTTGATCCTTTAGAGTTTTGGAATTTAAATCTTATGGGTAATTTTTATAATTATCAGGTCGAAGGTGTTCTTTATGATGAACCGTTTTCAAGGGAAAGTTTCAATTGGCAAACAAGAATGAATAATACTTTTAAGCTTTGGAGTTCAACTCAGATCCAGTTTAATCTAAATTACAATAGTCCCAGAGTTTATTCTCAGGGTAGATGGGAAGGTTTTTTTAGTTCAGATCTTTCAGTACGACAGGAAATAATTAAAAATATTCTTGCAGCAACATTACAAGTAAGGGATCTTTTTGGTACCGCAAAGCGAGAATTCACATCGGTAGGACCAAATTTTTATAACTATAATTACTTTGATATGAACACTCCTACTTTAATGCTCAATCTTCGATACACTTTTAACAATTACAAACCAAAGCGGGAAGGCAGGGGAGATGAAGGCAGCGGTTTTGAGGGCGGAGAAGATTTTTAGTTCACTTCTTTTTCACTCAACATTTCTTTTCTTATTTTCTCATCTAAAATATTAATAAATTAAAAGTTAATCAGTTGAACACAAATGCGCAGTAGAAGCAAAGGTGAAATAATACTTTATAAGACTCCACTGGGAGAGACGGAAATTGATGTAAAACTCGAGGCAGAGACCGTATGGTTAACACTGAACCAGATGGCCTCTCTCTTTGAAAAAGATAAATCTGTAATATCAAGACATATTCGTAACATTTTTATAGAAAAAGAGTTGGGCCGTATTTCAACTGTTGCAAAATTTGCAACAGTTCAAACTGAGGGAAATCGGCGAATAGAAAGAGAACTGGAATACTATAATCTGGATGTCATAATTTCAGTTGGCTATCGAGTTAAATCAAAAAGAGGGACCCAATTCCGCATTTGGGCAAATAAAGTATTGAAAGAATATTTAGTCAAAGGTTATGCCCTGAATGAAAAAAAATTAAAAGAGCAGACAAATCGAATAAAAGAATTAGAAAAAACTCTGGATATTTTTTCAAAAGTAACAGAATCCTATCAATTGAAGCAGGATGAATTTGCTGGAATAATAAAAGTTGTTAAGGATTATACTTATGCACTTGATGTTTTGGATAAATATGACAATCAAACGCTTACTATTTCTAGTACGAATAAAGAAATCTCTTTTAAAGTAACTTATGAATCAGCTAAAAAAATTGTGCAAAGAATGAAAGAAAAATTCGGAGGTTCAAAGTTATTTGGAAAAGAAAAAGATAAATCTTTTAAAGGAACCGTCGGAGCAATTTATCAAACTTTTGACAAAAAGGAATTATATCCGAGCATTGAGGAGAAAGCTGCGCACCTACTTTACTTTACAATAAAGAATCATTCTTTCATAGATGGGAATAAAAGAATTGCAGCAGCTATATTTTTATGGTTCCTTGAAATGAATAACTACCTCTACTCAAAAGATGGTACAAAACGAATACCGGATAACGCACTTGTTGCTTTATGTTTGCTAATTGCAGAAAGTGATCCCAAGGAAAAAGAAATGATAGCAAGAGTAATTGTGAATCTAATAAACAAGAGGAATTAAGTTAATCTGAACACCACTAGATAGTTTCATTTGCAACATTTTCTTAATTGTTCCTTCTCAAACCCTTCCCAAAAATTTCTCCAATTCAATAATTTACTTTACTACTATCAAGAAACTTAATCTCAGTACTTATCCCTTAAAATATAACTGACATAAAATTCTTCATTATTTGTTCAAAAAGTATATTCTTTTAAGTTTATATCAATATTTTGAATTGAATCCCCTTGGCATATTTCATGAAAATGTTCCTTCATCAAAATTAAATTAAAAGATCAATATGCATAAAATTTTCTCCGCAACATTTATTGCCCCTAACATCAAACGATTTACTATCGAGGCTCCAAAGATCGCTTTGAAACGAAAAGCAGGACAATTTGTGATAATCAGAATAAATGATGTTGGTGAAAGAATTCCACTAACTATTGCTGACTCTGATTCTGAAAAGGGAACTATTG
>JAOTUT010000401.1 GCA_029863735.1 Ignavibacteria bacterium | reverse complement strand
AAATGAAATTGCAAAGAAGCATAAAGCAAGAATAATGATTGATGATGCTCATTCAGTTGGAGTAATCGGAAAAGGCGGAAGAGGAACTGCAAGCGAATTCAATCTTGAAAATCAAATTGATCTCACGATGGGAACATTCAGCAAAACATTTGCTTCATTAGGCGGATTTGTTGCCGGTCCTGAACGAGTCATAAATTTCATAAAGCATTATTCTCTTGCCTTAATATTTAGCGCATCCCCTACTCCAGCTTCTGTAGCAGCTGCATTAGCTGCACTTGATATTCTGGAAAAAGAACCGGAGCGTGTTCAAAGGCTTATCAGTAATGCAAACTATATGAGAGAGAATTTGAAAAAAAAGGGATTTAATGTAATTGAAGGAAGAACAGCTATTGTTCCCGTAATTGTTGGCAACGATGAATTAGCATTTAAAATGTGGAAATTGCTTTATGACAGCGGTGTATTTGTGAATGTGTTCATATCACCTGGTGTTCCTGAAGGAAGACAGATGATGAGAACAAGCTATATGGCCACTCACGAAAAAGAACATCTTGATGAGATAGTTCATCTTTTCGAAAAAGCAGGTAAAACTATAGGACTAATTTAATTTTAGTGATTTATATTTATCAGGCATACTTCGGTTTTTCTGAGGTATGCTTTTTTTGTGAAAGGAATTTTAATGCAGAAAATAACTGTTAAGAAAGTTGCAACAAAAAGTGAACTGAACCAGTTCATTAAATTCCCTTGGAAAATCTACAAAGAGGATAAGCACTGGGTTCCACCACTCTTGATGGAACAAAAAACTTTACTCAACAAGCAAAAAAATCCTTTCTTTAAAGCTGCCGATGCTGATTATTTTCTTGCTTTCAAAAACGGTGAAATCGTCGGGAGAATTGCTGCCGTTAAAAATGATTTACATCTTAAATATCATAATGATGGATCCGGACAGTTTGGATTTTTTGAATGCATTAACGATCAACAAGTTGCCAATGCTTTGTTCGATACAGCAAAAGCCTGGATGAAAGAAAAAGGACTGAAGTTTATGAACGGTCCGGCAAATCCTTCAAGCAATGATGTTTATGGAATGTTAGTGGAAGGTTTTGATGATTCTCCAAGATTGCTAATGCCATATAATCCGGAGTACTATTTAAAACTGTGTGAAAATTATGGAATGAAAAAAGCAAAGGACCTGTTTGCCTGGAAAATAGTTAATGAAAAACTTATGGCTTCAGAAAAATTAAAACGCGGGCAGGAACTCGTCAGGAATAGATATAATTTGAAAATCTCCCAACTGGATATGAAGAATTTTCAGAAGGATCTGGAAAAATTCAAATATGTTTATAATAAAGCCTGGGCACCCAACTGGGGCTTTGTTCCTATGACGGAAGAACAAATCGATGCAATGGCTAAAGATATGAAACCACTTGCGGAACCTTCATTAGTACTTTTTGGTGAAATCGATGGTAAACTTGTCGGGGCTGCACTCGTAATGCTTGATTATAATTATATCTTCAGGCAAATGAACGGAAGACTTCTACCATTCAACTTTATAAAACTTTTCACTCAAAAGAAAAAAATTAAGTGGGCTCGCATCCTTACTCTTGGTATTATTCCTGAGTATCAAAAGAAGGGTTTGGATACAATATTTTATTGGGAGATAGTAAACAGAGCGGCTAACATTGGAATTCGCTTAGGAGAAGCAAGCTGGGTTTTGGAAGATAATGATATGATGAACCGGGGACTTGAATTGATGAATGGCGAAAGATATAAACGTTACAGAATTTGGGAAACCGAAGTATAATCCTTCTACATTAGAAATTATTTCCTAAATATCTATTTTGAAAAATAATACCTAAGGTGCCAATGCATCGTATTTAGCTGTGTGCGGTGGATCAATTTTTTTAAGTTTAGAATAAATTTCCGGATCGGGATAAAACTTTAAAAGATCTGTAATCTCACCATACTTGGCGTCAAAGAAAGTTCTAATATAAACACTGGTAATGCTTCCAGACTTTTGGTACATAGTCCATAAAATATCTATCAGATCAACAATTTTTTGTTGACCTAGTGCTTTGTTTTGTCCATAAATGTCAACTCCATAATGATAATCAAAAATACTGCTTCTAAATGTAGCATATTGATCTCTAAAAACATCATGTATTAAACCTTGCCGATTATAAACTGAACTACTTGGAGGCCAACCAGCGTTTCCCGGAGATGTTGCAGCTAAATTTGCAATGAATTGTGCTTGTTGAAATGACGGATTACCACCGAAAGATTCAAATGTATCGTTATCCATTCCAATTATCAATAACGCATAGAAATCGAGAAAACTTGTTAATTGGTTAAATGTAGTTTGATTTGAATATAATGCTTGACCTGGTTGATATTGAAATTGCCATTGAGGATCATTAATAGCCAGCATTGGAGAATTTCTATCTGATCTATAAACTGGTCTTGTGCTCGTAACGACGATCTGAGCCGAGTAATCAAAA
>JAOTUT010000400.1 GCA_029863735.1 Ignavibacteria bacterium | reverse complement strand
AACATTACTCCACCGTTAACTGGAGACCTGAATCCGGTTGCGGAAATGTTAGTTTACTTTGAATCTAATGGAGACTTCCCAAACAGCAATCTGGCTCCTGCACTCATTGAGGCTGAAGAAGTATTTGTAAACCTTACTTCATTTCTCATATTAGATATCCGAACTCAAGCTGAATATTCATCCGGACATATTGAGCATGCTATAAATGTAAGTGCCGATTCATTATACATTTTGGTTGAAGCAAACTTTTATTCCGGATATCCAAAAATTGTAATCATAAGTAAAAATGGGCAAAGCTCCGCTTATTTCACTTGTTTGCTCAGACTTGCTGGATTTAATAACGTCTACACAATGAATTTTGGTATGGCATCCTGGAATGAAGTTTTTGCTGTGGAGTGGTCAAGCATATTAGGAGATTACAGCGGTATTAATAATTTCACAGATAATCCTTTTGATAAAAATGAATATACTTCCCTACCTCAATTTTCTTTTGTAAATCCTGATGATCCAATTGAAAATAGAATTAAGAGCAGAATTGAGGAAATCATTTCTTATGGATTTAAACAAGGTCAAGAATATCTTCCAACACTACCAAACTTAAATGATAAATATCCTATCTGTTATGGAAAGACTAATTTATACAACGCTCGAAAATTTGGTGTATTTGATGAAATGGGACATCCTCCTAATACCAGGTCATATACTGATTTTCCCAATTTTGAGTTAAGGAGTGTTAAATACCTTCAAACTCTTCCTACCTCAATTGAAATAGTTTTATATGATTACGATGGTCAGCTTGGGGCTTGTATGACTGCCTACCTAAGAGTTCTGGGTTATGATGTAAAGATGTTATTGTTTGGTGCAAACCAATTATTTTACAGCAGATTGATAGATGATCCTGAGTTAATAAACTTTGCTTTTTCTTCAGAAGATATTCAAAGCTACCCCTATATAACCGGCGAGTAGTAAGCTGATAAAATAATAAAGCCCGCTAAAGCAGGCTTTATTAGAATAAAATTTACAATAATACTAAGATACAATTCTGGATTCTTTCAACCTTCTCGTCATAGCAATAAAGAAACCAATTACCATAATAAATACTCCAGCCCAAACAAGACTTACGAAAGGTTTTATGCTTGCTGTAACACTTAATACTTCATTCCGTTCTGTTTGAACTGTAGTGGTTTGAGTATCCGTACCATCTAATGATGAGAAAGCAATTTCAATTACTCCGGCGGCAAGATTTTCTAAGTCAATTTTCAAGTTCAATTCTTTAGACTCAAATGAGGTAAATTCAATTTTTCCATCGGTTTGTTTTCGTAATAATTCAGTTTCTGTTTTCTTGCCGTCTTTTTCAATTTCAAGTACCGCACCCATCTGAAAATCTTTTCCCTCACTCATCAATTGCATAGTTTCTGGTGCCATATTGAATCGAACAAAGGTAATCTTTGTTCCATCAAATTCAGTTGAGCTTCCCTTCTCAAGTGAAATATGATTATGTGAGTTCTGACTTTGACTCTGTCCACCTTCATCATAACCTAAAGGAGAAAGGTAAATATCTTTTGTTAATAGTGTGAGTATAGCTGGCTCACGAACCAGGCTGTTATTAAATTCACTCATATACATAACAGGAGTTACTTTGTACTCAGAGTTTCCTTTTTTTACATTCACGTTAAAAGCATATTTAGTATTATTCGCTATCGGATAGAACTCTGTGAATGTCATTTCATAACCGAATGCAGATACAGGTTTGCCTTTAACAAGATCTAAGGTAATCTGTTCAGTATAAACAGCAGAACCTATAACGCCTAAAATAAATAACGCTATTCCAATGTGTGCTACATAAGCACCAAGCATTTTAAAATTACCTTTTACAATTTTTATTGCTATGTCAAGATTAACAAAAAGAGAAAATGCAGTAGTAAGCGAGAGTAGGATTATCATTATCTCGTGAACTCCACCCACAACAACAAGTAAAATTGTAAATGAGATTGCACCAACTGCCGCGTAGGTTGATTTCTTTATAAGCTCATTTAAATCAGATTTTTGCCATTTGATTAGAAGACTAATCCCATTCAAAAACATTATTATGATAGCAAGTGGAAGATGCATTTCATCGTAGAAAAATGTATCGACAGATTGTCCGAAAATTGGAGCTGATGTTCCAACAAGAACAATTATTGCAGATGCAATTAATACTATCATCGCTGTGAATAAAGCTAATTCACGTGATAGCAGACTTTCAGTGTCCTCTATATTTTCATTTAAAGTTTTCCATCTAAATGCTATCATTCCGAAACCAAGCACTATAAAAGTTCCGATAAACAAAACCAGGAAGAGATAAATAATCATTCCGGGATCAACGAAAGAATGAACAGACGCATCACCTAGTACACCGCTTCGTGTTAGGAATGTGCTGTAAAGAACTAAAACATAAGTAAGAACACACAGCATCAAGTTTGTTTTTGCATATTTCCCAATACCACCTTGTGCCT
>JAOTUT010000398.1 GCA_029863735.1 Ignavibacteria bacterium | reverse complement strand
GAGAAGAAGCCAGCGAAAAAATCACCTTCTCCTCCTTTTACAACTTCCACTCTTCAGCAGGAAGCAAGCAGGAAGTTGCGATTCTCTGTAGCGCGGACTATGCTTGTAGCTCAGAAATTATATGAAGCTGGTAAGATTACTTATATGAGAACTGATTCGGTTAATCTTTCTGATCTTGCACTCAATGCAGCAGAACAGCAAATTAAAACAGAATACGGAAAAAATTATTCTCACAAAAGAAAGTTCAAAACAAAATCAAAAACGGCTCAGGAAGCTCACGAAGCAATCCGCCCAACAGATTTCAGCAAAGAAACTGAGACTGGTTCAAAAGAAGAAAAAGCCTTATATGAATTAATATGGAAAAGAGCTATCGCATCTCAGATGAGCGATGCACAACTTGAAAGAACAACTTTAAAAATAAATGTAAGTAATGCCAAAAAGATGTTTGTTGCAAAAGGTGAAGTAATAAAGTTTGATGGCTTTTTGAAAGTTTACCTTGAATCAACTGATGATGAAAATGGCGAAAACGGAGATGGTGGAATATTACCTGATATTTCAAAAGGTGAAAAAATTTCTTTTACTGAAATTGCAGCCACTCAGCGTTATACTCGTCCTTCTGCAAGATACACTGAAGCAAGTTTAGTAAAAAAATTAGAAGAGCTCGGTATTGGTAGACCATCAACTTACGCTCCAACAATAAGTACCATTCAGAAACGAGGCTACGTTCATAAAGAAGAGCGTGAAGGCACAGAGCGCGGATATGTTGTCTTAACTTTAGATAATTCAAAAAAAATTAAGAATGAAAAAAGAACTGAAATAACAGGTGCAGACAAAGGCAAGTTATTTCCAAATGATATTGCAATGATTGTAAATGATTTTCTACTGGCTCACTTTCCTCAGATTATGGACTTCAAGTTTACTGCTCATATTGAAGAAGAACTCGACGAAATAGCAAATGGAGAAATGGATTACCACGAAATGCTCGACGAATTTTATTCTCCCTTCAAAGAGAAAGTAGAGCACACAATAGAAACTTCCGAAAGAGCATCAGGAGAAAGAATTCTCGGGACAGACCCGGTTACAGGAAAACGTGTCTCAGTACGAATGGCTCGGTTTGGACCTGTTGCAGCATTAAGTAATCCAGATGATGAGAACGATAAACCGATCTACGCTGGGTTAAGAAAAACACAGAAACTGGAAAACATCACGCTCGACGAGGCTTTGCATTTATTTAAACTCCCCAGAGTTGTTGGCAAATACCATGACCTCGAAGTTGTTGCGGCAATCGGAAGGTTTGGTCCCTACGTGAGATATGATGGCAAATTTTATTCAATAAAAAACCAATATGATCCTCATGATATTGAAATCGATGAAGCAATTGTTGCAATCGAAGCAAAAAAGAAAGCTGATGCAGAAAAAACGATTAAAACATTTGAAGAAAATCCCGAGTTTCAGATTTTAAATGGAAGATGGGGACCATATTTGAAAGCCGGCAAAGAGAACGTTAGAATACCAAAGGATCGTGACCCGGCTTCTTTAACTTTTGAAGAATGTATTCAGTTAGCAGAAGAAGCAAAAACAAAACCAAAGCGTAGAGGAAGATTTAAAAAAAGTTAGTCTTAATTAGAATAAATTCTAAGACTTGAAACAAATTAGTATTTTTCTCTTCATAATTATTAAACAAAATATTTTTATATGTTATTAGCTTTTATCGAGTGGAGTGTAAGTCCCGAAATTTTTCATCTTGGTCCGGTTTCGGTTAGATATTACGGTTTTCTTTTTGCAATGGCTTTTGTTGCCGGATATTTTATTATGACCTGGATTTTTAAAAAGGAAGGCAGACCACAAACCGATCTTGAACAGCTTTCTGTTTATATGATCTTCGGAACTGTAATCGGCGCAAGATTGGGCCATTGTTTGTTTTATAACCCGGCCTATTATTTATCCAATCCAATTGAGATATTGAAAGTTTGGGAAGGCGGATTAGCAAGTCATGGTGCTGCACTCGGTATTTTAACTGCTATTTACCTCTTTTCAAACAAGAAAAAAAATTACTCGATGCTATGGGTACTTGATAGGGTAGTAATTGTAGTTGCTCTTGCCGGAACATTCATAAGGTTGGGAAATCTTTTTAACTCCGAAATAATTGGGAGGGCCACTGATGTATCCTGGGCATTCATTTTTACTGCAGTAGACAATATTCCAAGACACCCAGCTCAGCTTTATGAATCGATAGCTTACTTTATAATTTTTCTTATTCTACTGTTTATTTATTACAAAGGATTTGAAAAAAATAAGAGCGGATTACTTTTTGGATTATTTCTGGTGATGGTTTTTAGTTTCAGATTTTTTGTAGAGTTCCTGAAAGAGAATCAATCAGGATTTGAGGTTGGTATGACACTGAATATGGGACAGTTGCTCAGCATACCTTTTGTAATTACAGGTTTTGTTTTTATAGCAAAGTCATTCAAACCAAAAACAAAAAAGAGTTCTTAGTC
>JAOTUT010000399.1 GCA_029863735.1 Ignavibacteria bacterium | reverse complement strand
GGACCTGTTCCAAATTCGTTTGTGCTCAATCAGAATCATCCAAATCCATTTAATCCTTCAACAACAATTTCATTTTCATTACCTGTTGAATCAAATGTTAACATAAAGCTTTTCAACATGCTCGGTCAGGAAGTAGCTCAGATTACCGAAAAAGATTTCCAGTCTGGAAACCACAATGTTGAATTCAATGCTGCAAACTTATCGAGTGGTGCTTACTTTTACATTTTGGAGGCAAAAGGAATAAACGGTTCAATTTTTAAATCAACTAAAAAAATGTTGTTGCTGCGTTGATGAATTAATATTGATGAAGTATTGATTTTTCTTTATTATGAAGTCCCGAAAATCGGGACTTTTTTTATTTAGGAGATAAACAATGAAAATAAACTTACTGCTTACAATAATATTCCTCTCAATAATAATTTATGCCAACATTGATGAAATGAATGGAATTATAGGACTTACTAAAAAGGATGGTGGAGTTGGATGCGTATGCCATGATCTAAATCCAACAGATTCAGTTATTGTTTGGATAGAAGGTCCTGATAGTGTATTAATGAATAGCACTGCCCAGTTCAGAATTTTAATAACCGGAGGTCCTGCTGTAGCCGGCGGATTGAATATTGATACTTACTTTGGTGCAGTGGACTCTGCAGACACATTAACTAAAGTGTTATTTGGTGAATTAACACATACATTGACAAATCCATATCAGGATGATACAGTTTCCTGGAACTTTTTATACACTGCTCCAGATAGCTTAGTTGCCGATACAATTTATTCAGTGGCAAACAGTGTTAATGGGGATGGAAATCCGACTTTTGATCAGTGGAACTTTGGAGAAAATTTTATAGTTCACATTTATGATAACCCGGTATTCGTTCAAAGTGAAAATCTGCAACCAGATGATTTTGTTCTCTATCAAAATTATCCAAACCCATTTAATCCATCCACTAATATTGGATTTCGAATTGCGGATTTCGGATTTGTCTCATTAATAGTTTACGATGCATTAGGCAATGAAGTAGTCACTTTGATAAACAAAGATTTACCAGCTGGAGAATATGAAGCTGAATTCTCCGCCAAAGGCGGATCTGCCTCTGGCGGAAATGCCTATCATTTGACGAGCGGAATATATTTCTATCGATTAAAAGCGGGAAGTTATGTTGAAACTAAGAAGATGATACTGATGAAATAAGATAAGCCATTTATTTCGTAAGATAAATAACCTTATTTGTTCTTTGAGATTCACAGCTAAAACCTATTTCTCTTCAATATGTTTACCCGATTCAACGTAAGGTTTAAATTGTTCAAAAATAAAATGATCCCAGACACTTTCAACTATTGCAGGGACGCCTTTTGCGACCTCACCAGAAGCTCTAAGTGATACTTTAAAAAGTGTTGAATCAGAACCTATAGGTTCAAATTCATAAGTGGTAACGACTTTAATAGCCATTCCAGAAAGACCAAGTGATCCATCAAACCTGAGCATCTTTCCCCTATCTGCATAAATCACGGTAGCGTGAAGAACACCATTGCCTTCTTCATCAAATATTTCCCAGAATCCGCCGCCGGGCTTTGGTTCTATGTAGAATTTTTTTGGGTTTTCGGAAAACGAATGATCCCACCATCCACTTATATCGCCTGTTACCGCATCATAAATAACTTCCGGACTTCCAGGTAGAGTAACTTCTTTTTCAAAGAAAAAAACATCGTATTTAGGTTTGATTTCATCCTGTGCAAAATTGATTTGTGCTAAAACTATAATTACTAAAAAGAATGAATATATAAATTGCATAAGATGCCTCCTGAAAAAAGTGAACTAATTAAATTAGGTTTCTTTAACGAGTGCAATTATTTTAAATCCGGCTTTTGGTTCGAAATCATTTTCAACTGTAGCAATTCCAAGTTTGTTACTTTCGCTCAACCAAAACAGAACCAAAACGTTGTTATTGTAATTATTTAGGAAGTCTTCATAAGTAAATTCTTCAGTTAGTCCGGTAACCTTTATTATCCAACCACTCAAAAAAAGATCATTTAATTTATCGAAATTCATTCCATCTTCAAATAGAAATCTGGCTCTCAGGTGTTTAGCTGAAAATTCTGATTTGTCGCCATTCTTCTTTCCCAATGGAGGAAGCTGATACAACTCTCCGGATTCAAACTCCTCTCTTAAATGTAATGAAGCTAGGGAATTTGCTTCATCATTTGAAGTTAGTGCCATCATTCTTCCGATTCCATTTAAATCAATTTCATCAATAAGATGCTCAGAAAGAATACTTCCCTGGTATGCTGTTAGTCCTTCAAGTCTCGCATCTGATATATGAGAATAATTTGTATCAACAAGAACAACACGAATTTTATTTTCATTTAATATTTTAGCAAATTCTATAGCCCAGGAATGAGCTCCAACAAATAAAACTCCCTGTGGATCTGATTGAGCAACCTTTAGCCATTTTGCAATTATAGGAGAGGTTAATCCATAAATGCCTACAGTAACA
>JAOTUT010000397.1 GCA_029863735.1 Ignavibacteria bacterium | reverse complement strand
GGCAAAGATGGGAAAGATATTTAACAAGCTTGTTGCAGATAAAAAAGTTAAAGCTCCGATTGTAATTGGCAGAGACCATCTTGATTGCGGCTCCGTTGCATCACCGAACAGAGAAACCGAAGGAATGATTGATGGAAGTGATGCAATTGCTGACTGGCCAATTCTGAATGCCTTGTTAAATGCAATCGGGGGGGCAAGCTGGGTTTCTGTTCATCACGGCGGTGGAGTTGGAATCGGTAAATCGATTCATGCAGGAATGGTAGTAGTTGCTGATGGAACTAAGGAAGCAGAAGAGAGACTGGAACGTGTTCTGACTTATGATCCCGGAATGGGCATTGTACGTCACGCTGATGCTGGCTATGAACAGGCAATTGAAAATGCAAAAAACTGGAGCATTAAAATTCCAATGTTGAAAAAGTAATCGTTATGTCATTGCGAGGAACGAAGTGACGAAGCAATCTATAAAATTAATGATTCTCTTTTTTATAAGCTTAATATTTTTAGCCGACATTTCTTTTGCTCAATCAGAAGATGAAATTAACGAAGAGGATTGTACATTTAATGAGATTCACTTATTCGGGAAAATCCAATTTGTAGATTCTTTCCCTGACCTGACTGTTCAGGTTGTTGAATCTTTTCCAGATTTGAAAGTTAAAATAGTTGGATCATTTCCTGACGATTGTGGTGAATGGCAGATTGTTGATTCATTCCCTGATATTAAAGTAAAAATTGTTGAATCTTTCGCAGATATTAAAATAAAATTTGTAGAATCATTTCCGGGAATACCTTAGAGTTTAGAATGATCATTGTCACTCTGAGTTTATCGAAGTGAGACTATCATCCTTCAACAGCCTGTCTGCCGGACAGGCAGGGCTCAGGATGACTTTTGAAAACAAAAATTTTCATCAAATTAAGAACAAATAAAACATAGAGGTTGTTATGAAAATAAAAGTATTAGTAGCCGATAAATTTCCTGATAAATACATTCAGCAAATGAAAGATCTTGATCTTGATGTAATTTACCAGCCAAAACTCGGAGAGAAAGATCTTCCGGAAGCAGCGAAGGAAGCTGATATTCTTGTTGTTCGCTCAACAATCGTGAACGAAGAGACAATCAACACTTCCAAATCACTCAACCTAATTATTCGCGCTGGTTCGGGTGTTAACAACATCAATATTTCGGCTGCAAATAAAAAAGGAATTTATGTTACAAACTGTCCCGGAATGAATGCGGTTGCAGTAGCTGAACTTGCATTCGGATTAATGATATCACTCGACAGATTTATTCCAGATAACGTTAGCGACTTTAATAAAAGTGTTTGGAGCAAAGACAAATATTCAAAAGGAAAAGGATTGAAAGGGAAAACTCTTGGACTAATTGGAGTTGGAAATATCGGAAAAGAAGTTGCAAAAAGAGCATTAGCATTTCAAATGAATGTTTACGGAAAGGACATCGCAAGAATTGAAGGCGTGCAGATAAAGGATTTTAGCGAGATGGATCAGTTGCTTCCATTGTGCGATGTTGTAAGTATTCATCTTCCAGCCACACCTCAAACGAAAGGTCTATTCAACAAGCAAATGTTCAGCTTTATGAAAAATGGAGCTTATCTCATTAACACATCACGTCAGGATATTATAAATGAAGATGATCTTCTGGGGGCTATTAAAGAAAAAAATATTCGTTATGCTTGTGATGTATTTAAAGGTGAACCCGAAGCCAAATCGGGTGAAGTAACGTCAAAGCTACAAAACAATCCTAATATTTATGTCACTCATCATATCGGTGCTTCAACCGAACAGGCTCAGGATGCTGTTGCAGAAGAAACTATAAATATCATTAATCACTACATTCACAGCGGAGTAATTGATCATTGGGTGAACAGAGCAAAAATTACTGATGTACATTTCCAGCTGGTTGTTAAACATTACGATAAGCCCGGTGTACTTGCCGGTGTTCTCGACCTGCTCAGAGCAGGTGATATAAATGTTGAAGAAATTGAGAACGTAATATTTGATGGCGGAGTTGCCGCAAGCTGTACAATGAAATTAAAGAATGCCGCAAGTGCTGATATGCTAAAAAAGATGAGCGAAAACAAGAATGTAATCAGCGTAAGTCACGTCGAGATTTAATATTTTAAAGCTGTCATGGTTAGACCGTGACAGCTTTAAATAGAATCCTAAAAGGATTAACTAAACAAATTAAAACTATGTTATTTTATCAGTCGAGATAACCACTCTCCCTGAATTGCCTACAATTCGTCCTATCATTTTTGTCAGTAAATTATTACTTAAGTATTTTCAATATAAATAATAAGGCTAAAATGAAAATTTTAATTATAGGTGCAACGGGTGGAACAGGAAAAGAATTAGTAAAGCAGGCATTAGCAAAAAATCTAGATGTAACTGCTTTAGTCAGAAATCCCAGCAGATTGAACATTAAACATGATCGATTGAAAATCGTTACGGGAAATGTAATTGATCCAGATTCACTCGAAGTTGCT
>JAOTUT010000396.1 GCA_029863735.1 Ignavibacteria bacterium | reverse complement strand
TTTTGCGGCAGCAGACTCCGGAAGCTCAAATCCTAAAAAATGTTTTTGATAGCCTCAAAGCCGATTTTGGTTTTAATCTTCATGATCAGGGAAGAGACTACGCTGCGGGTAATTCTTTTAATCCTGCATCTATTTCATTCCTGGCACCTGCCCCTGATTATGAAAAAAGTCTCACTTTACCAAGAGAGAATGCTATAAAGTTGATAGGTGATATGGTTAATATCTTGAGCGAATTCATCCCGGGTCATATTGGAAAATACTCGGATGATTACGAACCGCGTGCTTTCGGAGATAATTTTACAAAATGGGGAACGAGTGTTGTGCTTCTCGAAACAGGTGGCTGGCGGGGAGACCGCGAAAAACAATTTCTCAGAAAAATAAATTACATTGCGATACTTTCTGCACTTAACAGTATTGCTGTAGGAAATTATACAAATCTTGATTTAAGTGTATATGAGTCAATTCCAAAAAATGAAGAATTGATGATGGATGCTATCTTCCGAAATATTAAAGAAATCAAAGATGATAAAGAATTTATTGTTGATATTGGAATTAACTTTGAAGAAATAAACACAAATAGTGCAAAAGATTTCTACCTGAAAGCTACGATTGAGGATATCGGAGACCTTTCAGTTTTTTCGGGATATGAAGATGTTGATCTTTCAGGATTCACAATTGAACCTGGAAAAACCAAAGTCAAACCTTATAAATCTTACAATGAACTAAAAAAAATAAATCCAGTTGAGCTTTACAGCGAGGGATGTGTAAATGTTATTTTGAACAATGAAAATGCTAAGGCAGAATTTTCACCATTACCCTTTAATATATTTCTTAATCAATCATTTATTATAGAAGCCAAAATAAAAACCGAGGAATCTGCAAATTTTATTATAAGAAAAAATAACGAAGTCAAGTTTGTAGTGGTGAACGGTTTCCTGATTGATATTTCAAATATTGCGGGTTGGAACGGTAATTCAATTATCTATAAGAAATAAATTGAAGAAATTACCTAGTTCAAAATTATTATGAACCGATTCAATACAACAAAAGAAGAACTAGCAAGGCTAGGCTCCGAATTCAATTCCGAAGCACTTCCACTTTTGGAAAAATTATATTATACTTCTTTCTGGATCTTGCTCGATAAAAAACCCACAAAAAAAATTATTAAGCAAATTTACACTGAGGCAATTGAATACTGCGATAAAACTAAAGCATACGCGGATTGGCAAAGCTGGATCCGCAGAATATGGATGAGAGAGATTCTTGACTTTTATACTCCAAAAGAAAATGATTTTCAAACCGTTTATGATTTTATCGATTTTGTTGAAGTTAATATGAAGGAGGTAGAAGCACTTTTTAGGAAAAACAATTTAAAATCAGTACACAGTGAAGTTGAATTAATAAAGTCCCTAAATAAAATGCCTTCGGTTCTTAGAATTCCTTTGATACTTAAAGAAATACATTCTCTAAATTATGAAAAAATTGCTGAACTAATTGACATTCCCGATGGAGTTGTTGCCACAAGAATTTACCGGGCAAGAAAACTTTTTTATCTACTTTTAAAAGGGAACTTTAATTACCAGGAGCAAAAAGGAACAGGTTTATCTGATAATTTTAAACCAATCATTTTTGAAAAAAGAAAATGCGCCTCGTTTATTGATGATGAATTAAGTGAAAAACAAGCGGGCGAATTCAACAAAGCTGTCGAATCAGAAAGTGAATATAAATCCGAAATATTTATTCAGGAAGAAATTAAAAAAATCTTAAAGAATCTGTCTTTGAACTCAGCTGAGACTAAAAAATTAAAAGTTAAAATTGAAAGAAAAGCAAACAAAAAATTCAGAAATATCTAATTTAGCTGACCAATTTATGAAACTAACTGAAATTCGGTATTAAATTTTGACAATAAAGAAGGTTTTCTATTCAAGACGTATACCAAGGGCAAAAAAATTTGATTCTACGGAAGGATAGTTTTAAATTAGCAACCTGAATTAATAAGAATGTAATATGGCAAGGATAAAAAATATAGAAGCGATTTGTAACTCGTGCGGAACGGTCCAGAAAATGGAAATTACGAGCAGTGTCACGGGGGAGGAATCAGATTTTAAAAAATGGGCGAAATGCAAATCGTGTAAACAGGTAATGGTTGTTGACATCAGCGACATATTGAAAAACAATAGTCTGACGCTTGACGGAATTGAAAATGAAGAATGTAAAAAATATTCACCCTTGAACACGTTTGAAGTGGGAGAAACTATATATCATGAAAATTGGGATGATTTTGGAAGAGTAGTGTCAAAGGAGACTCTTTCCAATGGTAAAAGCTCAATTTCTGTTGAGTTTCAAAAATCAGGTTTAAAAAAACTTATTGAATCATTAAATATACAAGAAGCGAGGTGAAATAATTTGGTTGGCATATCAGTCGGTGAAAACGAATCCATCGATAAAGCATTAAGAAGATTTAAGAAAAAATATGAAAGATCAGGTGTTCTAAAAGAATAC
>JAOTUT010000029.1 GCA_029863735.1 Ignavibacteria bacterium | reverse complement strand
CAGCTGTTGCAGCGCTGATTTATTATTGAAGCCCATTACCACGTAATCCTTTCCGGGACTGACAGCAGCAACTGAATAATTATTTTCATTGAACAATGAGATGAGATCAGTTAGATAAATTTCTTTCTGTACATTGTTGCTTTTCAGTTCGCGTATCAGTTCTTTCAGCTTGTCGTATCGGAATGCAAATACACCGGAATTATACTCGTTATTGTTTATTAGCTCTTCTTTTGTGAATGAATAATTACTGCCTTTGTAACTGGCAATGTAAGATTTATCAGCGGGGATAGCGAGAATGTCTTTGTGCTCAAGAATTGCAATCACTTTACCTTTATCCCCCATTGATCTTGTCCCTCTTTTATCAAATTCTTGTACCCGAAGTATTCTGCCATAATTATTTTCTTTATTGTCGCCTTTAAATTTTCCGGTTAGCACAATCATATCTGCCTTCGAATCAATAAAATTTTTTCTAAAACTCATCAGTGTTTCAGCATCAATCAAACCCATATCGCCCGGAAGCACATAAACAATTCCATTATCGGGAAAGTTTTTTATATTCTTTAGTGCAACCTGAACAGCGTGACCCGTTCCATGCTGTTCTACCTGGTAAGCGTACGAAGTGTTAGTTTTTTTTCCTAGAACATTTAATACATCAAGTGCTTTTATGCCAACAACTACAATAGAGTTTATTCCTTTCACTGCGCTGGAACAGGCATTATGCACACGTTCAACTGTTGGAATACCCCAAATTGTATGAAGCATTTTTGAGCGTTGTGACTTAATCCTCTTTCCGTGTCCCGCCGCAAGAATAACTGCCAGCTCTTTACAACCTGAATTAAAATGTAAGGATAAAGATTTAACTTTTTTTATTACTTCATTTATATTGTTGTTCTTCATTTTAGTAGAATTATGTTATTCCAAAAAGATTTCCTTCCCCCGTATTTAAAAATAAGAAAGCAGGATTACTTTATCTGCTCTTTTGTCAACTAGTCCTCTCTTTTCTGATGATAAAAGAGGGCAACGCTTAATCCAGCCGTAAAATAAATTAGCGTGGCAATCTCCTGATCCCAAAAATTTAGTTCGGTTAAACCGGAAAATAGTGTGCAAGCCAAACCAGCGATTGCTCCAAGAACATACGAATTAATGAAAGGTTTTCCTTTACTGCCTTTATAATGCCGAGACATTATAACGAACAGCATTATAAAGAGATAAACAATTGCAAGAAAACCAAACAATCCAAGTGTAGCCAAAAAGTGGATATAATTGTTATGTAAATGCCCATGAATTTCTTTATCAAAAGGTCTCTTATATTTACGATAATACTTAGCGAGATCTACATCCCCCAGTCCAAATAAAGGATGATCTTTAAACATTTCCCAGCCTGCACGCCAGAGAGCCAGCCGTGTAAAGTTTGTTTGAACATACGGATCAAATATGCTAAGCAGCCTGCTTCGCTCAACAATACTTGTATATACTTTCTCGTTTTTAACATAAAATGATTTCGGGGTGAAGCCTAAATTAAAAGTAGCAGTAATTTTCAACGAATCAGAAAACGGATATTCCAGTGTTATAAGATTGTAATTATTTGTTAGCAGATAAAGATTTTCGCCATCTTCCTTTATGTCTATTATTTCCGAACCAATCCATAAAGAATCGATCAGGTTAAATTCACTGTCCAGTAATTCAATTATATTCTCTATGCTTAATAATAATCTGCCATTATCTACTTTCAATGTTTTGAGAGGACCTGCCAGTTCACGAACGATTTTTTCTGTGGGCAATAAATCTTTTAATTCACGGATTTGTAATCCATCTGGTCCATCGAGATAAATATATGATGAATCTGCAAAAAAGTTCTCTGCAAATATTAAGTTGGGATATCTGTAATGTTCATTATTTTCAATTGGATCAGTAAAAACAGTTAAACCGCTATCAGCGTCGCGCACATATAACATATTGTTAAAAATTTTAAATGTGGTGGTATATCCCGGGGAAAGCAGTTCATTTATTTCCCTGAATTCCAGTCCGTCCTTTTTGAGAATTAAAAATCTTGTGTCATAAAGTGATGCGAGAAAGAAGTTATCCTTTATGTGGGTAAAGGAACCAATTGGGGCAGATAGCTTAATGTTTTTTACTAGTTTATCATCTCTATAAATAGAGAGCCCGTTTTCAAAATCAACTACTACATCCATGCCGTCTATGCTGGTAAAATTATAAGCCCTTCCTTCTGTTTCAAAGGAGGATACCTTTTCCATTTTCCCTTGGGCGGTATCGAAAACGATCACTTCACTTTTATTTTTATCGACCACGAAAATAACTGCCGCAAGAACCACCGCTGTAATTAAAATTTTCCATCGCCTGGTGATAATTAGGATTACAACAATACCAAACATCGTCCCGATCCAACCGGTTCTTTTAAAAGTTGCAATAAGTGCAAGAAACGAGATTGCAAAACTGATTAAGGTAAATATCTTAATCCGAACACTTGTATTTTCATTAACAAGAAAGGCAAATAAAAATATAACAGTAAAGCTTATTATCTCGCTGGTTGTTATGGGAAATTGAAAAACTGATGGTCCCGATTGCGTAACCTGGTAAAGATTATTCAGGAATTGATCCGCTGAGAAGAAAAGATAAACTAAAATAGTGGCAAGCATTCCGCCAATGTAAATTATAAAGTAATTCTTACCCCATTTTAAGTTTGTAGTTGCAGCAATTGTTGTATAAAAAACTATTATGACCGCGGCTCTTTTAGTGAGATTCCTTAGAGCTTCAGATTGGTATTCTGAAAAGATTAGTGATAATACTTCTGCAAGTATATAAAGCACAAATGCTAATTCAAGTCCTGTTCTGTAAAATTGATTACGTTTTGTAACTGCGATCTTTACAAGTATTAAGAGAAACGCTCCAAAAAATCCAATCTGATTTACAAATATTGAATTGCCAATTGAAAGTAAAAAAATTATGAAGAAGATATAGATAAGAACATCAATAATTTTGATCAATGTGCCATTGGTTTCAACCATCCGCATAATCTCTGAATTGCATTTCGTAAAGTTTTTTGTAAAGTCCATCTTCAACTAACATTAGCTCCTGATGAGTTCCAGATTGAACAATCCTACCTTTTTCTATCACAAGAATCCGCGAAGCATTCCTTATCGTGCTTAACCTGTGAGCAATTACAAATGTGGTTCTGTTCTTCATCATTCGTTCGATCGCTTCCTGAACAAGAATTTCTGATTCATTATCCAATGCGGAAGTTGCTTCGTCAAAAATCATTATATCAGGATTTTTCAAAATTGCTCTCGCTATTGTCAATCGCTGTCTTTGTCCGCCGGATAGCTTTACGCCTCTTTCACCAATCACTGTGTCATATCCTTTCGGTGTTTGAGTTATAAACTCGTGCGCATTGGCTGCTTTTGCTGCTTCCATAACTTTTTCGATTGGACAATCATCCAGACCATAAGCAATATTCTCTTGGATTGAAGTATTAAACAGAAATGTCTCCTGTGTAACAATTCCCATTTTACTGCGTAAAGAATTTACGGTGTAATTACGAATATCTTCATTATCAATAACAATACTGCCACTAGTCGGGTCATAGAATCTTGGAATGAGATCAACAAGGGTTGATTTACCGCCGCCGCTGGGTCCAACGAGTGCGAGAATATCTCCCTTTCTCACTTCAAAATTGATTTTGTCAAGCACCCACTCCTCAGAGTCTTCATACTTGAAACAAACATCTTTAAAATTAATACTGTTATTAAATGATGTGAGTGTTTTTGCATTCACTGAATCAACTATGTCAGGCACAGTATCTAGTATTTCAAAAATTCTGTCCGCAGCAGCACTTGCTTCCTGAATTTTTGTGTTGACCGTACTTAAATCTTTAATGGGTCTCATCATTTGAAGAATTGCAAGTAAAAAACCCATAAACAAACTTGCAGTTAATGTTGCGCTTTGCAGAACAAGTGTGCCTCCATAATAAATAATAATTGCACCGACGAGAATGCTTATCATTTCAGTCAGTGGGGAAGTCGCATTACGGATTTTGACTATCCTTACAATTTCCTTAAGAAAACTTCTGGTCTCATTAAGAAATTTTTTATTCTCATATTCTTCCATACCGAAAGCTTTAACAACTTTTACTCCGGATATTGTTTCCTGGAGTACACTTGTTATATCCGCCATTTTTTTCTGAACGATTGAGCTTTGTTTTCGCACTTTTATTCCTATCCACAAAATAGCAAGCATAGATAAGGGCAAAATTATAAGCGCAAATAGTGTGAGCTGCCAGCTAATGCTTAACGCAATGATAAGGAAAACTAAAATTGTAAGAGGTTCTTTTATAAGATTGCTGAAGGTTGCCGAGATGCTGTCCTGAATTCTGTTTACATCGTTTGTAAATCGCGAAATCAAATCACCAACTTTTTCCTTTTTAAAGTAACCGATTGGCAACTTATGAAGGTGCTTATATGCTACATCTCTCAGGTCGTTCATTGATGCATATTCTACGTACGACATTAAGTTTGACTGTAAATAACCGAACAAATTTTTCAGGAAAAACACTATCAGAATCAAGAGACAAATTTTCATAAGGATATCTATTTTGTCTCCGGTATAAACGAAGTTTGTGAACCAGTCACTAACAGATTCTTTCATATTATTAATAAAGTCGGGAAGTAATGAAGATGTTTTTTCTATCTGTTGAGTTGTGCTTGTTTGCGTAGCCTTCCCTTCCTGGAAAAGAGTGTCAAGAAGAGGGATGATGAGATAAATTGAAAGACCATTTAACACAGCATAAAATACTGAAAGAATAAAAATCAGTATCAGTCGCTTCCAGTATGGCAATACATAATTTAATATTCTTTTATAGGTATTCATTTCTTTATTTTACAATTGTGGAATGGAGACAAGACCGCACCCTTCTTTTGGCTTAATAACATCGACAATTTTGTTCTCTTTTATGTCGTAGATATTTATTACAGAATTATTAGCAAACCCGTTATCAAAAATCAGCAAATCGCCCAAAGTAAAAAAGTTTTTTACACCTGCCCCGCCAAATACACCAATTAACGAATCTGGAGCTAGGGAATATATGAATAATTCGGAGGTTTCAGGGTTTTTGGTTTTAACTGTCTCGTTGTTCAAATCTAAAGTTGAAACGAAAAGAAATTCCTCTTCATCACTCCATTTTAACTTATTGAGATTGTGTTTCGTAACAGTAACAAAGTCAAGTGTGTCAGTACCGGCAGTTTTCAGGAATAACGAATCAGACCTAATCGAAATACCAAATTTACCAGAGGGAGAAATTGTTGAATTTCTTGGCGAGACCAATTGAGGAAATCCGCTTTTATGAATATCATATGTTTTGATGTCACTGTCGTACAGCTTTCCATAATGATCATACACTCTTGTGTACTGATTAACGTAGGATGCTATGGATATGTCAACTGCGGTGTAAATTAGTTCCAGATTCTCATCGTTATTCCATCGGGCTGTGAATTGATTCCCATCGCCAATGTCATCTATTTGTTTTATTTCTGATAAGTCCTGAGAGATGATGAAAAGTTTAAGTCCGCTGAAAGAAGGAAAATTTCCTCTCGTTCCGATTTTATCAGAAGTCAGAAAGTAGGATGGGTGCTTACCGGCTTTATAAACGAGCACAACAATATTTTCCCTCGGATGCCACCACACTGGCGAATATTTTTTCTTGGAAATATCGTATTTGTAAACTCCCACTTTGTCAAACCATTCAGTTAGGAATAGAAAAGTATTTTTGTTGTTGGTGGATAAAGTATCTTTAGTTTCTACAGTGCCTGTTTTCTTTTCATTTTTGCCTGAATCATTGCATGCTGCAAAGAGCATGAAGAAGAGAAATATTGATATTATTTTAAGAGGAAATGTTGTCATTTGGCTTTAACTCAAATTTAAGATTGAGTGTATTAAAGATAATAAAAGTGCCTGATAATGTGTTGATTTGTGTAATTAAATGTGAAATACAGTTGGTTCTAAATCTCATCCCCTCGGATGATAATCTCTATGAACCTGCTTTATATAATCCCTATCAATGTGAGTATAAATCTGCGTTGTAGAAATATCCACGTGTCCAAGCATTTCCTGCACAGCACGGAGATCAGCACCGCCCTCAAGAAGATGAGTTGCAAATGAATGTCTGAATGTATGTGGATGGACTTGCTTTTTTATTCCGGCAAGCTTCACGTATTTGTCAACAATTTTCCAGACACCCATACGAGATAACTTTGTTCCCCTGTTATTTAAAAACAAAACGTGCTGACTTTTTGCTTTCTTCTCAAGCAATGGTCTGCTGTTTTTAAGATACTCCTCAATCCACTTAATCGCAGAAGAACCAATCGGCACAAACCTTTCCTTCGAACCTTTACCAAAAACTCTTATCATCTCTTCACATAGAAACATATCTGATATTTTAAGATTGATCAGCTCGGAAACACGAAGACCGCAGGCATAAAAAGATTCAAGTAGTGCTTTATCTCTCAGTCCAAGTTTTTTACTAGTATTCGGCTGTGAAAGAATATTCTCAATTTCATTTATGTTCAGAACATTTGGCAAACCCTTGCTTACTTTCGGTGCGGATATTTTTTCCATTGGATTAATTTCAATGTAAGCAGTTGAAAAAAGGTAACCAAAAAATCCTTTTACAGAGGAATAATATCTTGCAGCCGACCTGCTGCTTAATCCGAGTTTTGTCAGCAATCCAAAAAAATCATTTAGCAGTTTTGGATTGATCTGTGATGGATCATGAACTCCGGAATCTTTTAGAAAGTTATGGAAGGAAGATAAATCATTTTTATAAGATGCAATTGTATTCTCAGAAAGATTTCTTTCCAGCTTCAGCATGGCAAGGTATTCTCTGATAAATATTTCCATTATTTATTTTCTTGCTGAATTCCTTTTTCAACATCTTCCTGTTTCGGGTATTTTATTCTCTTATGATGCTGCCCGAGAAGTATTTTAAGAAATTCTTCTTTCATAATCTTTATATCTTTAAAGTTCACAGGTGATTCTTCAAGCTGGCGATCATCAATCCGGGATTTGAAAATACTGTCGATAATGTTTTCAACTTTGACCGGATCAGGGTTTTCAATTGATCTTACTGCAGACTCACAGCCATCTGCCAGCATAACTATTGCTGTTTCTTTTGTGTTCGGCTTTGGTCCGGGGTACCTAAAATTATCGATGTTCACTTTTTCTTCGCCGTAAAGTTTCTTTGCCCTTTCATAAAAATACTTCATTACCATTGTGCCGTGATGCATCGGGATGAAATCAATTATCTCCTGTGGAAGATTATTATCTTTTGCAAGCGAGATACCTTCTTTTACATGCTGCACAATAATACCCGCACTTTCCTCCGGCGTGAGATTTTCATGAACATTTTGATTGTTCAACTGGTTCTCAACAAAATTCTGTGGTGAAATTGTTTTTCCAACATCGTGATAATATGCACCAATTCTTGCAAGTAATGGATTCGCTCCAATTTTCTCTGCAGCCGCTTCAGCTATTGTTCCCATTGTCATTGAATGGTTGAATGTACCCGGAGCTTTTCTTGCAAGTTCTTTTAATAAAGGTCTGTCAAAATTAGAAAGCTCCAGTAAAGTTAAATCAGTCGTTACTTTGAAAATTCTTTCAAAGAAAATTAATAATCCATAGGTAAGAACCGGACTTATGAGTGCGTTTGAAGTTGCAAATGCTGACTCGACAAGCAGATTGTTAAAAGGTGCAAACCTTTCAAAACCAAAAGCAAAGATTGAAAGAATGTAGCCAATCAGTATAAAAAGAAATGATCTGAATATTTGCGAACGGTTTTTTATATCCCGAACTGAGTAAACTGCTATTCCTCCTGCAATTAAATTCATCGCCATAAATGTATAATCGTTCCCTCTGAGAGCACCAGTAATTAGAGTCATAATAACAGTGGAATAAAAACCAATCCTTGAATCAAACATTATTGTTAAGAGCATCGACGCTGCAGGAATGAAAATAAGATACTGAAGTGGTGCTTGCACCTGAACCTGGTTGATCAAAAATGTAACGAACGAAACAAACAGTATTACTATAACGAACATCAAAAGTTTCTGGTTGTTAAAAAATATTCCCTTCCTGAATAAATAGAGGTAAGTAACAAGCAGGGATAATATCAATCCAATATGAAAAAATTTGCCAACCGATTGAAGTATCAAAGCACCCCTGCCAATTAGTTCTCCTTTTGATTCTTTGTATGATTCTATCTTTAGTTTAATGTCTTTAGTTATTCTGTCGTGCCTGGCAATTATTCTTTCATTCTCGTTTACAATTCCTGTGTATCTGGAAACATTACTTTTAGCCTGCGCTGTTTCTTCTTTAGTAAGTTCAGTGCTATAAACAAGTGTCGGCAATAAAAAGTGAAGTGTATATTCTAAAAGTGCTGTTTTGAGTTCTTCGGAGAAATTAGATTTATTTGCCCAATCAACAATTTGATTTTTAGCCTGATCAAAAAACAGATTTTTATTAATCGGTTCTACGATATCAAAATTACCTTTCCTGACAGCAATTGTGTCTCGCATTGTCACACCTGATTCAACACTAAGCACTCCGCTTGTGTAAATCGATCTGAGTGTAGCAGCAGCTGAGTTGAAAAAATTCTTTAACGATACTCCGGATTTTATCAGATTTCTTTCCCGAATGCGAAGATTCTGCAGACTTAAAAATGTGGGCGTGGTTAAAAATGTTGGATTTGCAATTGAACTCGACTCGGTTTCAATACTTTCATCTAACACCTTAATTAATTCAACATTATAGTTTGTTAATGATTCGATACTTTTTTGTTTATTCGTATTTTTATCAAGGAAAACTGGATATACATTTCTTGTAGCTGCTTCAACTTCTGCACGATATACCTCTTCGCTTTTCATTATTGGAAAACTAAATGGTGCAATTAAATCATCATATAACCAGATGGATCCTTCTGAAACTTCAAACTCAATTGACTCGCCTTTGGGGAACATAAACACGATTAAAAGGATTGTAACGAAACCCATAATTATTTTTGTAAATAACCCTTTACCGGGCTTTTTATTTTCATCTTTATCCATTTTAATTCCTCTTTGATTTTAAAATCATTTCAAAAAATTCAGCAATACCCTCTTCTCTGTTTGATTTGGCCGTTACAATATCAGCTACTTTTAACAATTCCGGGATTGCATTAGCAACAGCTACCTTAATAGCTTTTGTCTGAAACATTGTAAGATCATTATACCAATCACCGATAACTGCTGTTTGTATTGCTTTAATAGACAAATGCTTTAACATTCTTGCTACTGCCTTACCTTTTGAACTTCCAGCCTTTCTGATCTCAAGATAAAAAATATTTTCATTTTTCTTACTGCGAAAATACGAAGTGTTACATCCTAATGAATACGGAAAGCTGAATTTTTCCTCCATTTGTTTGATAGAATCTTTGATATCGCTCGAACAAACTATTTCGAGTGTTCCGGAAATATAATCCTGATAAGATTCAACTTGATTATAAGATGCACCATATTTACTCAACAAAGATGGAATGACGGAATTATTTTCAGTATAATAAATATCTGAAGCGTGGCACAGAACAATATTTACAAGATTTTTTTCAGAAAGGGTAATTGCTTTTTTAACCTGACTAGTTTTTAAATACGATTCGTAAATAGTTTTATCGTTGATATAATCCTTAATCAAAGCTCCGTCAAGAGAAATGATGTAACCGTTCAAGGAAATTTCTTTTGCTATTTCTGTTACCGCAGAATTCAGCCTTCCTGTTGCTAGTGAAACCATTACATTTAATTTCATCAGCTCTTTAAGAAGTTTCTTGCTTTCAGCACCTAACTCACCATTATCGTTAAGAAGTGTTCCATCGATATCAGTGACTATAAGTTTGATATTTTTGAGTAAGTTATGTCTATGTAATTCTGATGCTGTCATTTTATAAATTGAATATTATTTAATATAATTAAGGCGGGATGAATAATTGTTAACATATTAGGTCCACTTTAGTTGAACATTCCAATAAAATTGCATTTGTTAATGAAAAAATATAGAATTTTATCTAAATTTGTTTTGGTTAATTAATGAAATTGCTTTTTATAATATTACTTTCATCAACATTTGAGAAGTTGATATGTTATACATAGTCGGAACATTAGCATTAATTCTTATCATTTATGGCCTTATACTTTTCCTCAAAAAGGGAAATAAGGAGTTCAACCCTAAACTATCCTTAAAGGAAAGAGTTGAATTAGAAAAAATGGTAGAGAAAAAAGCCAGAGACGAGAAAGAGGGAAAGGAAGAAGAAGAGAAAGAGAAAAAAGTAGAAATAAAATTAGAAGAAAAAGTAGTAGGAGAAGTTACTCCAAAGGTCAAACCAGCATTTCCCTCAAAAGAAATTAAAAATGAAATTTCCCGATTTGCTACTCACATAGATATCGACAATTCTAAAGTGCAGCATTCAATCAGAAAAGGTGTTCAGAATTTTTCGAGTCAGGATTTTATGGTTGCTCTCGAAGAGTTCAGTCTTGCAACGGAATCAAACTCACAAGATCCAATAGGGTTTTACTGCAGAGGATTAACCAAGTTGAAGTTAAAAAATTATGAGAGCGCTATCAGCGATTTTACAGAAGCAATTAGTCTAAAGATGAAAGTGCCAAACGCTTTTTATTATCGTGCCCTGGCTTATTACAACATGCGTGATCTTGATAATGCAATCCTCAATCTTAAGGGCTATATTAATTTAGAAAGCAAATCTTCAGAAGCATATTATGATTTGGGAATTTGTTTTAAAGAGAAGAAAAATATGGAAGAAGCAATTAAAAATTTTTCAGTTGCGATACAAAAAAAACCGACTTATGCGTCAGCATATTTCGAAAGGGGGCTTCTCAGACATAAGCAAGATGACAAAGAAGGTGGTTGTGCAGATTTGAAGAAAGCTCTTGAGGCGGGTCATCCTGAAGCGTCCGATTATTTAAACGAATTGTGTGGGGGGTCTTAATTGTAAAAAAAGAGTGGTGGCCTCGCTGTAAAATTGTTCAATCAATTTTTTCTAAGTTCATTATAAGCTTCTTCGACAGT
>JAOTUT010000395.1 GCA_029863735.1 Ignavibacteria bacterium | reverse complement strand
AGTGCTTAACCTGGCCAACAAAGCAGCAGTCTCTGATTCAAATATTCTTATCGAGGGAGAAACTGGAACAGGTAAAGAACTTCTGGCCGAATACATGCATAAACACTCCGCCCGCAAGGACAAACCATTTGTAGTTATTAACTGTGCATCATTGCCAGATCAATTGATAGAGAGCGAACTCTTCGGTCACGAGAAGGGTGCATTCACGGATGCAAAAAACTCTAAACAGGGACTAGTTGAAATTGCTCATGGTGGTTCTCTTTTTCTGGATGAGATTGGAGAGCTTAGTCTCACCCTGCAGCCTAAACTTTTAAGATTCCTGGAGAATGGAGAATACCGACGTATCGGTGGTATTACTACACTAACTTCCAACGTTAGAGTAATTGGGGCAACGAACAGAAACTTACTCGAGGAGGCAGACAATAAAAATTTCCGAAAGGATTTGTTATTCAGACTAAATGTTATCACACTTACAATTCCTCCTTTGCGAGACAGAAGGGATGATATTCTGCTGCTTGCCAATCACTTTATAAAAGAAAAATCTCCGATACGTTCGCCCAAACATCTTTCTAATGAAGCCGAAGAACTTCTTTTGGGTTATTCCTTTAACGGTAATATTCGGGAGCTTGACCATATTATTGAAAGAGCTATAATATTTGCAGAGGGAGAAATAATTTATCCGGAAGATTTGAACCTTCCTCAATCATATCAAGCACAAACCAAGAAGCACTCTGAAATTGAACATTCCGAAGAGATTTTAAGTATGGAAGAACTTGAACGATGGCATATTAAGAAAGTACTCGACAGAAACAGATGGGATAGAACCCAGACTGCTAATCAACTTGGTATAAGCCCAAAAACTCTTTATACCAAAATTAAAAAATATGAATTAAAGCCCGTTTAATTTTAAATGCCTTCGAGCATATTTGCCAAATATTCACCTGAAATCATTTTTGGCGAAAGCACGCCGGTTTCAATTGCCGATAGTCAGCTAAGAATAATTTGGTTCAACAAAAATTTTAAAGAGTATTTTACTGGTAACAGGTTAAAGGGGAAAACACTCGCCAGCCTATTAAAATCAGCCGGAATAGATAAAGACATCGATGAGGTCTATAAAAAACCAGCAATTTTTCAATTACCTCAGATAAAAAAAGAACTTCACATAACTCCACTTTTTACACAAAGTAAAAAAAATAAACCTGACAACTATAAATTAGAAATCGTCGAATCCGCAATTGAATCCCAGACAAAAAGAACAAATAACAAATCGAACAAAGATGAGCTAAACTTTCGAAATGTGCTCCAGGATGTTTTGACACTGCTGGTAAAAGAAAATTCGATTGATAAACTTTCATCTGAAATTTTATCGAAGTCAGTAAACTCAACTAAAAGCGACATTGGAATAATTACATTCTTAGTTGAAAAATCTGAAACGGAATTTAAATATCTTGATCCACAGAATATTATTTCAAATAAATCAGAAATTGAAAAGACTGTTAATTCTGATTTCAAATTTATAACCAAGTGGTTGATGTTGAATAAAACCTCCCTGGTAGCAGCAAACCAGAAAAATAACCTGGGCAGAAACCTTGCGTCTTCCATAGGTTGTGAGAACTTGCTTATTTCTCCTTGTATGTTTGATGATAAACTCATTGCAACATTAATTGTGGGAAAATTTAAGGCTGCCTTTACAATTGATGAAATAAAACTTCTGGAACAATTTTCAACGCTCCTGACATTCATTATCAGTAACCTGAGGACACGGGATTTAAATACCGCCCTCGAAAGCAGACTATTACAGGCACAAAAACTTGAAACAATAGGGAAGCTTTCGAGTGGAATGGCACACGATTTTGGAAACCTTCTTTCCAGTATCTTCGGAAGTTTAAATTTATTAAGAAAGAGAGTTGACCAGACAGATAATGTTCAAAAGCTGATTGATAATATTGAAAACTGTTCAGTAAGAGCCAGAGATTTAACAAAAGGATTACTATCATTTGGAAAACCAACTCCCAGAAGAAAAGAGCTTGTTAAACCACACCAGCTATTGGGTGAGATAACTAAAATTGTAAATCAAACATTCCCCAAAACAGTAACATTGGTTGAAGAAATAGATAGCAAACTGTATGACATTGTTGGCAATGGAACAGAAATCTATCAGGTAATTCTCAATTTGTGTGTCAATGCAAAGGAAGCCATAAATGAAAAAGGTAACATTAAAATCACAGCAAAAAATATAACTATAGATGAGAATAACATTGCATTTCTGCCACTTTTACAAGTCGGGAATTATGTTAGATTTTCCGTAACAGATGACGGTGTTGGTATAGCTGAAAAACATTTAACTAAAATATTTGATCCATATTTTTCAACCAAGGTAAAAGATACGGGGTCTGGTTTAGGTTTATATGTTTCCTACGGAATAATAAAAGCACACAGTGGAATTATAGATGTGACAAGTAAGTCCGGAGCAGGAACTACTTTTGATGTTTACATTCCAGCTTTCGA
>JAOTUT010000394.1 GCA_029863735.1 Ignavibacteria bacterium | reverse complement strand
TGTGGGGCCGACGAGACTCGAACTCGCGACCTCCTGCGTGACAGGCAGGCGTTCTAACCAAACTGAACTACGACCCCGTATTTAATTTTTTTCTTCTTTTGAACTCGCGATCTTCCCGACTTTGTTGGGGCGTTCTAACTCCGGCTTTATTGCATTACGCCGGGACAGGCAAACTGAACGGAGTTTATCCTGATGAATATCAGGAACCCCGAAGGTTAATTTTTTCTAAAAAAAGCAGCCCAAATATATAGGATGACATTCCTAAAATCAATAAGAAATTTACAATGTTAAGCTAATTAATCTTCGCCAAAACTAATACCGACGGCTTTGGCTGCAAGTACTGCTTGATTATTCGGTTTGACAAGCTTTTGCTTTGAAATAGCATCTGCAATATCTACTGCAACAATTTCATTTCCTTTTAAAGCGACCATTTTCCCAAATTTTTTCTCGGCTGCTAATTTAATAGCGAAAGCACCAAATTTGGTAGATAGAATTCTGTCATATGGAGTTGGACTTCCGCCTCTTTGAAGATGACCAAGAACAGTAACACGGGTTTCTCTTCCTGTGTTCTTTTCTATATTATCAGCTACAACTTTTCCAATTCCTCCCAACTGAATAGGGTCAGTTCGTTTTGCGTCCGTTCCCCTTGTTACCAACTGGCCACCGATGGGTTTGGCACCTTCAGCAACACAAACCAGACTGAATCTTTTTCCCTTAAGTTCCCTTTTATGAATTTTATCATAAACTCTTTCCCAGGAAAATGGAAATTCAGGAATCAGAATTAAATCAGCTCCTCCTGCTAATCCGCCATGAAGTGCTATCCAGCCAGCGTATCTACCCATAACTTCAACTACAATTACGCGATGATGCGAGGAGGCTGTAGTATGTAGACGATCAAGAGCCATTGACACCACATAAACAGCAGAGTAGTGACCAAAAGTCATATCTGTTGCATCCAGATCGTTATCAATTGTTTTGGGAACTCCAATTACATTAATACCCATACCAGAAAGCTTGTTACAAATGTGCATTGTTCCATCACCCCCAATTGCAATTACCACATCAAGATCCAGCGCTTTATAATTCCGTAATACATTCTGTGATTTATCAACTACTTCTATCTTTCCATCTTTTTCCACAGGCCAGTGGAAAGGGTCTCCTTTATTCGATGAACCAAGAATGGTTCCTCCATGAGAAAGAATACCAGAAACATCTTCATTTCTCAACTCATTAGTTTTACCTTCGACGAATCCTTCAAAACCATCAAGAATACCGTATACAGTCATTCCGTGATCTTGAGCTGGTTTGGTAACTCCACGAATAACAGCATTTAACCCGGGACAATCGCCGCCACCGGTGAGTACTCCAATTTTTCTAACTTCTTGATTTTGCGCCATCTTATTCCCTTATTTACTAAAAATTTTATTGGAAGTTTTAAAGTGAAGCTTAACTAATTGACCCAAAATTTCATTCCCGTAATTATCAAGAAAACTTTTCGCAGCATTCTCAACTTCTGATGATGATCCTTTTGGTATTTTTACTTTATACTTTTTACTTTGGCTATTAAACCATTTTATTACAGATTCACGGGCTAGTATCGAAGCAGCGGCAACTGCAGTAAATTTTTCCGCCTTTGTTATTTGTGTCAAATTTATTGATCTGCCCTTGTGCTGTAGAGCATCAAGAATTAATTTTTCGTTTCCAAATTTATCACTTATTGCCTCACCAGCATCGCATTTATTCAGGAGATTTTCAATTACCCGTGCATGTGCCCAACCCATCAATCTATTTAGATTACCCATCTTCCCGTACAACTGATTATATTTTTCGGGAGATATTAGAACAACATCGTAAATAATTTCGTTCAGTTTTTTTATCGTAGAAGCAAACTGTTTGATTTGTTGATCACTTAATTCTTTGCTATCTCTAATTCCGAGAGCTCTTAAATATTTTCCTGTTTCCTGAGTAACATAAACACCTGCAATTACAAGCGGTCCAAAATAATCACCTTTGCCGGATTCATCCGTTCCAATATATGGATAATCTGGTTCTGATTCTGGTTTTACATCATCAATAAGCTTCTCTCCGAAAATGATCTCACTAACTCTTTTGAATAGAGCTAAATCTTTGTTCCCCTGAAGAACAATTTTATTTCCCTTTTTTCCATAAAATACGTTCAGCAAAATTTTCTCTTTTCCATCACCAACTGAAACCTGATAGGAATATTCATTTTTAACCGGTTCTGAAAAATGAAAATTTTTCTTTGAGAGAATTTGAATATGACGATTCAAAATTTTTAATGCTGTTTCTTCTTTTGGATTCAATTCTTAAAATGTCATTATTTAACAAAAATTTAATTATACAAAATAAGGCGTATGAATATCATAAAAATAGAATTCTTTTCAAATTAAATCTTAAAAACCATTGACAATATGTTTTGTAAGTTGTAGTTTACGTTTGTATCAAAAACAAGAGTATGTAAAACAAAAAGTGATATAAATGAAAACGAT
>JAOTUT010000391.1 GCA_029863735.1 Ignavibacteria bacterium | reverse complement strand
TGCTTTTTCATTAGACTGATCTTTAGCTTCAATTAAAGCAATTCTTGTAAAAGGAGGAAAGCCCAATTTTTCTCTGTCAGCAATTTCTTTTTCATAAAAGCCATTATAATTATTGTTCAATACCATCTGAAGAGCAAAATGTTTTTCATTCTGTGTTTGTATAATTACTTCGCCAGGAGATTTGCTTCTTCCTGCCCTTCCGGAAACTTGTGTGAGCAGCTGAAACGTTCTTTCATCTGCACGGAAATCAGGAAGCCATAAAGTTGTCTCGGCAGATATTACTCCAACAAGTGTAACGCGCGAAAAGTCCAGGCCTTTGGAAACCATTTGCGTTCCGACTAAAACATCTATTTCACCTAAACCAAAAGATATAAGCAATCTGCTCAAGGCAGATTTTTTAGTTATCGAATCAGAATCGATCCTACTCATTTTTACATTCGGGAAATAAAATTCCAGTTCGTCTTCAACCCGCTCAGTTCCGGTCCCAAAATATTTTACTGAAATTGAGCCGCACTGCGTACAGGCACCGGGTACATCTTTTATCAATCCGCAATAATGACATTGAATATTATTTTTGTTGATGTGATAAACCATCGGTACAGAACAATTATCACAATTTTCAACTTCACCGCAATCCGTACAATAAATCTGAGTTGAGAAACCCCTTCTGTTCTGTAAAATAATTACTCCTTCACTTCTCTTTATTCTTTCTTCAATCTTATCAAGAAGGATTTTCGAAAAAACATTTTCCATCTTCTGTTTTTTTCTTTCCTTTTTCACATCAACCAGTGTGATCACAGGAAGTTTTGCATTATCGATTCTTTCAGGAAGTTCGAGAAGATTATACTTTCCTGTTTTAGCGTTATACATACTTTCTATGGAAGGTGTAGCTGAGCCTAATAAAACAGGACAGTTTTCAATACTCCCCAGCATTATCGCTGAATCACGCGCATTGTATTTCGGAACCATATCAGCTTGCTTGTAACTTGCATCGTGTTCTTCATCAATAACTATCAGTCCAATTTTCTTCAGTGGTGCAAACAGTGCAGATCTTGCACCAATTACAGCACTTGACTTGCCCTTTGATATTCTCTGCCATGAATCAAATCGCTCACCGGGAGACATTCGGCTATGCATAACCGTTACTTCATCTCCAAATATGTTAAAAAATCTTGAGGTAATTTGAGGTGTGAGTGATATTTCGGGAACAAGTATCAGTACAGTTTTTTTTTGTTCAAGAACTTTTTTTGTTAGTTCAATATAAACCTGGGTTTTCCCACTCCCTGTTACACCGTGCAGTAACAAAGTTTTGAAAATTTCATTATCAATCACTTTTGAAACTTCGCTAACCACCTCGGCCTGTTTTTTTGAAAGAGAAAATTTTGTTTTTTCTTCCTTGTATTGCTCTATATATCTTCGGTCAATTTCCTGCTCATAAATTTTAACGAATCCTTTAGCAGCGAGAGAATCAAGTGAAGATTTTGAAGAGGATGTTTTGCTGAGCAATTCGGCAACAGGCAATCCTTTTCCCTTAGCGTTGACCAATTCTAAAAGTAACTTAATCCGTTTTGGAGACCGTCTCTCTATTTCAGGGAATAGAGAGTAAACCTCCCCAACAGTTTTATTCAGTTTCACATAGTTAACAGTTTTTTCTTTAACCCTTGCTGTTTGAAGCATATCAAGCAAAGTAACCACTCCATTTTCCTGCAAAGTTCTGAGAGTGGAATAAATATTTTTTTTCTTTACAAGCTTTTGAAGTTGATGAAGACTGATTTCTTTTTTCTCAGAGAGTACTTTAAGAATCTTTGCTCTCGTCGAAGATTTATTTTTTTCCTTAGATAAAAAATGAGCACAGGCTTTTTGGTCAGGAATAATTTTTCTTTTTGATTCAACCTCAGAACCATACGGAACGGCAAGCTTTAAAGCTTCACCAAATGTGCAGAGATAATAATCAGCCAGCCACTGATAGAACTTCAAACCAGCACTATCTACGATTGGTTGTTCATCAAGAATATCGATTATAGTTTTTATATCATCTTTAACAGACGAGATTTTAAGTCTATTGATTATAAATCCGGTAAGTGTTCGCTTGCCGAATGGAGCAACAGCTCTTACACCAATCTTTGCTTGCTTTTCAAGTTCTTTGGGAACAAGGTATGTAAAGGCTTTTCGAAATGGTAAGGGAAAAACTATTTTAACATACATTTAAAATTTATATGATTATTCTTCATTAAGATATTTGCTAAGATCAACCAGGTTATCACTTTCAACATTAGCACTGAACATTTCAAACTTCAAAGTTTTAATTGAATTATCCCACATTATTCTTTTGTATCCTTCAGATACTATCACTTCACCGTTTGTAGAAATAATACTGTCTTCCAATTGAATAGTTATGAAATAGAATGGTTCCTCATAAATTATACCCTCAACTTTTGAAATATCATCATATAAATATTTTACGCTGCCATTCAATTGACCATCCGAGATAAAAAGTTTTCTGTCTAAAATATTTTTTC
>JAOTUT010000392.1 GCA_029863735.1 Ignavibacteria bacterium | reverse complement strand
TTCAGTGCAGAAGCTGGCTGCCGGATGAAATAGGCGGACTTGTCTGGTTAGCCTGGGATAATGTTGCAACTTCAATCTATGCTCCTTTTTATGCCGGCATAACAAGAGTGCACAAAACTTCTTCTACAGATGGAAGAGTAACCGGCTTCTCCCGAAACTCAGCGTGGTGGGCATTCAATAGATTAGGAACTCTTGCTGCGCAAAGATGGGGTGATATGCGATACGATGTACGAGCAGTTTGGGATCCATGGCAGGCTGAACTTTTCGCAAATCAAAAAGTGATTGAAGCAAAAACCATGGAGCTTTGGACTCTCGACAGAGAAAAAGCTAAGGAAATATTAACAACCTATTGTTTGGATTTGCAAGCAGATATTGTCGAGCAAGCCTGGGGATTAAGTGAATTATTGTGGACGAAGTATGATGAACAGTTTTAATTAGTTCGGAGAGAAGATTTTAACCTCAAATAAAATTACTCGCTAAGGAGCTGTTGGTAATATTCCAACTCTGATTAGCAGTTTGGATAGTGCCAGACCATCAAGCATTGTTACATTTTCACGAAGCTTGTCACTACTTATTTCGGGGAAACTTTCCCTTGTTATTATAAATATTTTATCCTGCTTTAAGTTTAATGTTTCCGATAAAATATTTTCCACCGCTTTTTTATCAATCTTTCGTTCCTCGAACACCTGTGCATTAAGTAAAAAGGTTCGCCCATTTCGCTGAGATTTTCCAACAATATTGAAGGAGTTTGAATTTGGTAATTCCAGTATGTCAACTTCAGAAAATCCGAGAACTGCAAAAAGCCGGCTAAGAATTATTCGGAATTTATCAATCGTTATTTTTTTCAAAATTGAATTAATCTCTTCAGGGGTTTGCTCATTTTTAGTTTCACTACTGACCGGCATTCCAAATACGCGCAGCCACTCATCAACTAAAACTAAATCTTCATATAACTTCGGCTGCATCAATTCAAAAATATTTTTTTTCAGCAAATCTGTTTCAAGCAGAATTTCTCTAATTCTCTGATCCAGAGTTCCGCTTGAATAATAATTACAGATGTTAACACTTTCCTTCAATGACTCCTCTGCATCATTTACAAAAAGATCTTCCAATTCCCAATTGGATATTGGGTTCCACCATTGATCAAATTTAATTAAGTAAGGAACATTGAAATTCCCAAAGTTTAATCTGGAAATTTTAGCGTCTGAAAGAAAAACTACAATATCATTCTTTGATTGAAATGTTGAAATTGTTTTCTGCATATCTTCAGAAGAAAACGCATTCGGTGCAACCACGTGTTTTATTCCGTTGTTGTTAAGTAGTTCTGCAATCTTTTTAATGCCGAGCTTTTCATATTGTGATAAGACGAGAACCTTCTTACCATTTTCTTTTATGATTGATAATTGTCTTAGGAGCAAATCAGTCTTTGGACTTTGTGATTTTCCTACAGCGAAATTTCCAGTCTGGTTAAGCTTGTGAAAAAGTGTAAATATATTTGCGTAAAATCTTAATGGATTACCAGACTCAAGAACTCTTCTCAAATCTTTTTTACTTTCAACGAGTGCTGTCTTAAATTCTTCAAGCTGTTTTTCATCAGTATCACACCAAAATTCATTAAATAAAAATTTAGGTAACGATTCTGAGATCGATTGCTTGCTTCTTGTTTGTTGCTTTTCAATTTTACCGGAAGTATTTAGTAAACTGTTTAACTCTTGATGTAGGTTCCTGTCTAAAAATGGTGAAGTTGCCCATAAAATCTTTGGGTGAATTGATGATAAAAATTCTTCTCTTATATCATTGTTCAACAGAAGCTGATCTACTGAATCAAGAATAATGCAATCAAACTTTTCCAGAGTTTTATCTTCAAATATTTTCAATCGGTAGTCATTTAGTGCAGTATCAATATCTGCAATAACAATTTGCTTTGACTTAGTCCATAAATCAGCCCTTTCATCGTTATTCCCTTGAATAATATGCAAGGATAGTTCGGGACAATACTTTTTAATTTTATCGCTCCAGCCAATTTCAATGTTCAGATGTTTTGCAAACTTCAGATCTCCGATACTCGTATCATCAGTTATAATCAATGCTGTTTTGATTATTCTGTTAGTAAATAAAAGTTTCAAAGCTCCAATAGCTTCTTTCTGAATATCTATCCCGAATTCATCTTGCAATAGTGCATAATTATTTTCAACTAAAAACTTTGCACTCGCCTCTTCGTGTGGTTTTAGTTTAATTAGATATTTGCCAGATTTCTCCCAATCAACTTTCCTTAGGTTGCTAAGAATTAGACCTAATTGCTCGCGAAGATATGATGGGATATTTATATCTTCTGATTTTTGATCCTTCCCCAAAGTATGTTTTGCTCCTACTGAACGGAAGTATAAAAAATAATCTGGTTTTGAGATGGTAAATTTCGTATACCATGTTTTAACTTTTAAAAGTTGAGATCCGAAGTTATCTGAAACTGTTGGCTTAGTAAAAGGTGATAGCGAAATATTTTGCTCAGAAAATTTATA
>JAOTUT010000393.1 GCA_029863735.1 Ignavibacteria bacterium | reverse complement strand
GACCAGGAATATCGTGAAGTTGGGGCCACAATTGTTTATAGTGCAGAAGAAGCCTACGGTCGGGCAGAGATGATTGTTAAAGTATCTCCGCTAACTGAAGACGAAGCAGATTTATTGGTCGATAACCAAATATTATTTTCCTTTCTACTTCTTACCATGGCTAAAAAAAATATTCTGGAAAAATTTCTAAAGAAAAAAATAACATCAATTGGTTATGAGTTAATCGAGAAAGATTCGCGCCTCCCTATTTTAAATTCAATGAGTGAAATTGCCGGGCCACTTACAATTCAGGTGGCTGAAAGATATTTAGAAAGCTATACAAAGGGTGGAAGAGGAATTTTATTGGGTGGAATAACCGGTGTTGCTCCGGCCGCTGTAGTAATTTTGGGTGCTGGTGTTGTAGGAATTACTGCTGCAAGAGCCGCAATTGGCAGAGGTGCACAAGTAATTGTAATAGACAGGGATTTGTCTCGCTTAAGACAGATTGAAACTGAGTTTCATAGAGGAATTACTACAGTTATGGCTAATCCATATACAATTTCCCGTGGTGTAAAATTTGCTGATGTGTTGATTGGTGCAGTTTTAATTAAAGGAGAAAAAGCACCGCATCTTGTAACTACAGAAATGGTTAAGGAAATGAAGAAGGGAGCAGTAATTGTTGATGTGTCTATTGACCAGGGTGGTTGTATTGAGACTAGCAGAGTTACAACTATTTCGGATCCTGTATATACTCTACATGATGTGATTCACTATTGCGTTCCAAATATGCCTGCACTCGTTGCACGCACTGCAAGTTATGGATTAAACAATGCAGTTCTCGATTACCTGCACGAAGTTGCTGATAACGGACTTACTCATGCTTTAATGGGCGATGAAGGATTAGCAAAAGGTGTTTGTTCTTATAATGGATTTTGCACGAATGAATTAATTGCTGAATCATTTGAAGTGAATTATAAGAAGCTCCACATTTTTTCAACGAATTAGTTTATTTTTTATTGTTATAAAGTAATAGAAGAATGGTTTCATGCTCACTATTGAAGAAATAAGAAAAAAAAATTTACCAGCGAATCTATATAATATCTATAGCAGAAAATTAACCACTTCTGACGAAGCCGTTAAAAAAATTAAATCCGGTGATAACTTAGTAATCCAGCCGGGATGTGCTGTTCCTCTTGAATTAGTTCGTGCAATGGTAAAAAGAAAAGATGAACTCGAAAATGTTACTATTTATCACATATTAATTGTTGGTGAACTTCCATACGTCAATCCAGGGATGGAGAAACATTTCAGGCACAAAGCTTTTTTTACCGGTGCGAATGTTAGAAAAGCAGTTCATGAGGGAAGAGCAGAGTTCATTCCGATTTTTCTTTCTGAAGTTCCTCTTCTTTTCAAAAGAAATATTATAAGTGTTGATGTTGCATTATTAAATGTATCAACACCGGATGAGCATGGTTTTTGCAGTTATGGTGTTGATGTAGGTACAATCAAGACTGCTGCAGAAAAAGCTAAAATAATAATTGCTCAGATAAACAGTGAAATGCCACGCAGCCTTGGTGATAGTTTCATTCATATAAATAAAATTCATCATATTGTTGAGCACTCTGAGTCGATCCAGGAATTACCTCAGGTTGATCCTAACACGAGTGAAGAAATGCTTAAGATTTATGATACTATTGGAAAAAACGCAGCGGAATTAATTGAAGATGGATCGACACTGCAAATGGGTATTGGTGCCATACCTGATTCAGTAATGAAATATTTAAGAGATCGAAAAAATCTTGGAATCCACACTGAAATGTTCTCTGATGGACTAATCAATCTGGTGGAAGAGGGAATTGTAAATGGTGAGGAAAAAACTATACATCCCGGAAAAATAATAGCTGGATTTGTATTAGGTACAAAAAGATTATTTAAATTTATTGATAACAATCCTGTTATCGAATTTCATCCTCAGGAATATGTGAATGATCCCTTTATAATTTCGCAGAATAAAAAAATGGTTGCAATAAATTCCGCAATAGAAATTGATATCACCGGGCAGGTTTGCGCCGATTCAATAGGAACAAGAATTTTCAGTGGTATCGGCGGACAGGTTGATTTCATCAGAGGAGCAGCTCACTCAGAAGGGGGAAAACCAATTATTGCACTTCCTTCAATCACTAAAGATGGGAAACTTTCCCGCATTGTTCCTATACTAAATCCGGGAGCTGGTGTAGTTACTTCACGTGGAGATGTTCATTATGTAATCACTGAATATGGTGTTGCTTATCTTTTTGGAAAATCTCTTAAAGAAAGAGCAGTTGAACTAATCAGAATTTCTCATCCAAAGTTTCGTGATGAGCTAACCAAATACGCAAAGGAAACGAGACACATCTAATTATGGTTGCAGTTATCGGGGATATTCACGGTTGTTTCCACACACTTAAAAAGCTATATGCTCTTATCTTAAAGAAGTATCCGGATATTCCTGTTTGTGCTGTTGGTGATCTTGTTGACAGGGGAAAGTACAGTTACGAAGT
>JAOTUT010000390.1 GCA_029863735.1 Ignavibacteria bacterium | reverse complement strand
ATCCTGCATAAACCAGTTTCAGGAAAATGATGTTGTAATTCCTCTCACGGTCCTCGAAGAGCTTGATCAGTTCAAAAGAGGAAGCCAGGTAATTAATCTTAACGCACGAGAATTTTCACGTACACTCGATTCACTCACCGGTCAGGATATTTTTAACGGCGGTGTTTCAATGGGTGAAGGAAGAGGGCAACTACGAATAGCTATTTCACGCGGACTCTCACAGGAGATTCGTGAAGTATTTAAAGAGGATACTCCAGATCATCGGATACTTGGAACTGCATTCGAATGGCAAAAGAAATACAAAGAAACAAATACTGTTATTCTTGTTACAAAAGATGTGAACCTGAGGATGAAAGCCAAAGCTCTTGGCATTCTTGCCGAAGATTACACAACAGATCGTATTGGAAGTATTGAAGAACTTTATAGCGGCAAACAGGTAATAGAAGATTTTGATGATGATAAAATAATTGAATTATTCCAGCCACCGTTTGAAGTTCCTGCCGAGCCTTTGCTTGACAGATTAAACGGCGATGCGTTGTCAAATAAATATTTCATTCTCCGGAATGGAAATCGTTCTGTGCTTGCAAATTTAGATCAAAACAAAGAGCATTTAAGAAAAGTTGATAAGAATGTTATTTATGGAATCACTCCACGCAACGCTGAACAGACTTTTGCTGTTGATGCTTTGAGTAATCATGATATTCGATTAGTCTCATTAACAGGAAAAGCCGGAACAGGAAAAACTCTTCTTGCGCTTGCAAGTGCACTTCACGTTAGAAAATATTACAGACAAATTTTTATTGCACGTCCGATAGTTCCCCTCAGCAACAAAGATATTGGATTTCTTCCGGGAGATGTTGAAAGCAAGCTTGCACCTTATATGACTCCACTTTGGGATAATTTAAAAGTAATCCAGGATCAATTTCCTGAAACAGATAAGAATCATCAGTTGATTGATTCATTGATCAAAGAAGAAAAGCTTGTCATTGAACCGTTGAGTTACATCAGAGGAAGAAGTTTGCAGAGAATATTCTTTATTGTTGATGAAGCGCAGAACCTGACACCACACGAGATTAAAACCATTATCACTCGTGCAGGCGAAGGTTCAAAACTTGTGTTCACAGGAGACATATACCAGATTGATCATCCTTATCTTGACGGACAATCAAATGGTTTATCTTATCTCATTGACAGGTTCAAAGGACAAAGATTATATGCACACGTAAATCTTGAAAAAGGTGAACGCAGCGAGCTGGCTGAGCTTGCAAGTAATTTGTTGTGACTGTCATCCCGAATTTATTTCGGGATCTCATTTTGTTATTAAATTATGAAACTGCGCAGATCCTGAAACAAGTTCAGGATGACTTTCGTCACTTTAACAATACCATCTTCCTTGTTTCTACATACTCACCTGCCTTAAGCTGATAAAAATAAAATCCACTTGGAAGATTTGCTGCATTAAATTGAATTTTGTACTCACCGGCTGGTTTTTCTTCGTTAATAAGTGTTGCCACTTCTCTTCCCAATAAATCGAAAACTTTAAGCGTAACGAATTGCTTACTGCCAATTGCATACTGCAGACTGGTTGTTGGATTAAACGGGTTGGGGTAGTTTTGCGAAAGAGAGAATTTATTTACTAATGGAATTTCTACCTCTACAATTTTTGAATACTCAAACGTACCATCGTAATCTATTTGTTTTAGTTTGTATTGATATTTTCCAGGCTTAACATCGTTATCCGTAAATGAGTAGTGCTGTGTTTCAGTTGTTGTTCCGTATCCAGGAACAAATCCAATTTTATTCCAGCCATCTTCATTCTGTGTGATTCGAAGAATCTCAAATCCAGAGTTGTTGGTTTCTGTTGCTGTAACCCAATTCAGATCAACAACATCATTTTCAACAATACAGTTAAATGAGAGAAGCTCAACCGGTGTTCCTCCATTATTAGTTTTCAGAATAATACCGTTGCTACCTGCAGCCCAGCCTGTAAGATTGTCTGTAAAAAATATTGAATTTAAGTTCGAAGTTGTTCCACTTGACTGCAATGACCAACCATTACCGCCATCTGTGCTATATAAAATGCTTCCTTCCCTTCCTGAGACCCAACCGTGATTAGCATCAGCAAAATAAACAGAGGTGCAAGCTTTTAATGTGTCATTGCTTAACAATGACCAGCTTAATCCTCCATCAGTGGTTTTATAGATCAATCCTTTTTGTAATATATTCTCTCCGGCTATCCATCCGGTATTTGAATCGATTAAGAAGATCGAATAAAACTCATCCATAAAAGAAGGACTAAATACCGTAAACCAATTTGATCCACCATCTGTTGTTCTGGCTATTTCTGATCCTGCGATTAAACCCAGATTATTATTTACAAAAAAAACAGAAAATAATTTTTCATCCATAAAATAAAAATTATCCTCCCACACAGTACCACCATTGGTGGTTTTAATTATATAGCTATCATAACCCGTGCTTGAGTACATATAATGACCAACCGCCCATCCATCGTTTAAA
>JAOTUT010000389.1 GCA_029863735.1 Ignavibacteria bacterium | reverse complement strand
TGCAACTGAATCAGCATTGCAGCCATTTGCATCAGCGAATGTGATTTCCTGGTTATTCAGATAATCGAGGTCAATATGGTCTGTTCCGATTGTAGCTGTTCCAACGAACTTAACTTTACTATTCTTCAAGAAGTTTTCATTAACAATTGTAATTGAACTGACAACAAGTATGTCAGCATCTTTCACATCGGCATTTGTCAATTTTCTTCCATCAACAAGTTGCGTATTGCCCAGTGAAGAAAATGCTTCTTTGGCAAAAACTATATTTTCATCTACGATTAGATTCATATAAAATTTAAATATTGACTCAAATTTACTTAATAAACAATCCTTTTTTCCTTTTAAAACATTTTCTCTCCAATTTTTATTTAATTACAAGCCAATTTATGGCAAGAATGTTGTTTTTCATTTAGCTATAATGTTAAGCAATTATAAAAAAAGACTGATCTACAAACCACAAAAGATACAACTGAGTCTTACAATCCGGTTTACTGCCTTTTTTATCATTGTAGCAGGATTAATCTATTTCTACTTCAGCCAGAAATTTGAAGAGGAGGTTTTAGATAAATTTACATTTAAATCTGAAATCATGGCAAATTTTCTTGAGGGAAATCCTCAGTTCTTCGTTGCAAATAATATTGAAGACAAAACTCAGCTCCTTCAGCTAATGATCCTTAACGAGGTGTTATACCTGGTTATTGAGGATCAAGATGGCCGTATGATCGATGCCATTCATTTAGATGTAGCCGAATACTATTTATATGTTGCTGCAAACAATAATGATAATATTTCTTTTGATGAAACCACTTACCGGGTAGTATTACCACTAATGCTTACTAATAATAGTATTGGCAAAGTGTATTTGGGATTAAAGGCAGGTTTGGTTGCAACAGATCTTAAGAAAAAAAAATTATTAACCGCACTTTTTAGTTTATCAATTCTTTTAGCCGGGATAGTTTTTACCTATTTCCAATATCGATTTATAAGATTGTTTTTACAGGATTAACAGCATATTTTTGTGACAAATCAAATCTATTTTTATAGAATGTAGTCAATACTCAATATTAACACTCGGGAGGAATTCCAATGCTCAGCAAATTGCTTATGCCCGAAATAGAGTCTCTTATTGCTGAGAGAAAACTAAGCATATTAAAGGAAATCCTCAGCGATTGGACGCCAGCCGATATAGCCGACCTGATAATTGATCTGCCTGCACAAGATAAAGTAATTGTCTTCCGTGTTCTGCCGGTTGATCCTGCCACTGAAACTTTTGAGCATCTGGAATTTGATACTCAGGAAGAATTATTAAAAGCAATGGGTAATGAAGAGGCTGCAGCAATCCTTAATGAAATGTCGCCAGATGACAGAACAGCTCTTCTGGAAGAATTGCCTGGCACTTCTGCAAAACGATTAATTCGGTTATTATCCGTCGAAGAAAGGAAAATAGCTCAAACATTATTAGGTTATCCTGAAAATAGTGTCGGACGTCTGATGACCCCCGACTATATAGCTGTAAAGCAGAATTGGACCGTTTCAGAAACGCTTGAGTATATTCGAAAATTTGGTGCTGATAGTGAAACACTTAACGTAATTTATGTAATTGATGAAAAAGGAAAGTTGATTGATGATATAAAAATCAGAGAAATAATTCTTTCAGCACTTGATAAATATATTAGTGATTTGATGGATGAAAATTTTATTGCTTTGAATGTTCATGATGATCAGGAAAAAGCAGTGGAAGTCTTTAAAAAATATGATCGGGTTGTTTTGCCGGTTATAGATAATCATGGAATTCTTATCGGTATTGTAACGGTCGATGACGTATTTGATGTAGCAGAAGAAGAAGCAACTGAAGATATACAAAAGATTGCAGGTGTAACTGCACTCGAAGAACCATTTCATACAATTCCACTTCTTTCATTAATGAAAAAGCGGGTAGTATGGTTAACATTATTGTTCATTGCCCAAATTCTTACTGCGGTTGCTATGGGATTTTTTGAAAATGAAATCAGCAGAGCTGTGGTGCTTTCAATATTTATTCCGCTTGTTATATCAAGTGGCGGAAATTCGGGTTCTCAGGCAGCAACTCTTGTAATAAGAGCAATGGCAGTTGGTGAAATAGCTCTGGCCGATTGGTGGTTGATTATGAAACGGGAGATTTTATCAGGTTTAATGTTGGGTGGAATTCTTGGGGTAATTGGTTTTTTACAGGTAGCAATTCTGGCTAATGTATTTAATGTGATTTCATCGTACTGGGTATTAATTGGCATTACGGTTTTATTCTCTCTAATTGGAATTGTTCTATGGGGAACAATTTCAGGTTCAATGCTTCCGTTTATTCTTAAAAAGCTTGGTGCTGACCCGGCGACCTCTTCAGCTCCGTTAATAGCAACTTTGTGTGATGTAACCGGGTTGATAATTTATTTTTCAATTGCAATGCTGGTATTGAGCGGAACACTGTTATAAGTTCCATTTTCTCTTCCCTTTCTACCAAATAAAACTTGAACTTTCTTCTTATATTTG
>JAOTUT010000388.1 GCA_029863735.1 Ignavibacteria bacterium | reverse complement strand
TGATGAAAACGAATTTGAACTTACGGTGTTTGACGGTGATTATATTATTGTAACCATACCTTCGGATGAACTGTTTCCCGTAATTAATCTAAAAACTAACACAAGATGGAAAATTAAGTATGCAGATATTTTTGATCGAAATACTTTTATTGGGACAATCCTTCAACCAATTTCAACTGAAACAGTTTGGCGTATTGAGGAAATAACCCGCGAAACCGAACTCTCAAGAATTTATTTTCTTCAGTTAAAATATTTTCAACAGGAAGGTGTTACAATCCGGGGAGCAAATTACGTACAGAATGATGTATACATAAATGAGAACAGACAGGACCTTTCATTTCGTTTCAGGTATACTCAAAGAATAGGAATGAGTGAATATAATTCTGGGATCGAGAATAGCTACAATAGGGAGCGAAGCTTGAGAATGCGATTTAGGCTGGTTAAAGAAATAAGTAATCAAACTGATATTGTTAATTTTACTGATAATCTATCTTCACCGCAGCCTTCAACAAGGAACAGGCAAATTGTTGATAATAGTTTAACAACAGATTTCTCCTATCGTCCAGTCAATATAATTGAATTCGGATTGAAATTGAAAGTCGGCAAGAGTGAAGATACTTTTCCCCAAGTAAAAACTGTAATTGATTTAAACTCTCAGGCTGCAAGGTTCACTCTTTCTTTTGCTCAAACCGGCAGATTAAAAATTGAATTCGAAAGGGTCGAATTAATTTCAAACACTCTGGATAATATTATTCCGTTTGAAATGCTTAATGGAAACCAGATTGGAAAAAATTATTTTTGGAGAACAAATTTTGATTACAGAGTTGCTTCATTTCTCCAAACAACGCTCTCTTATGAAGGAAGATGGCAGGGATTTGGAAGAGTTGTTCATACTGCACGTGCAGAAGCCAGAGCCTACTTCTAAAATCACTTAGTTTTACTTAGAAAGGATAAAATGAAAATAATCTCAAACTTGATTGAAGCACACATTTTTCGGGAGTCTGATAAAGGGATTGAATTCCTATTACTGAAAAGATCAGAAGGACAACCATATCCCACATTATGGCAAATGGTTACTGGAAAAATAAAAGGTGATGAGAAAGCATATCAAACTGCATTAAGAGAAATTAAAGAAGAAACCGGCTTCAATCCGGCGCAACTTTGGGTAGCACCCACAATTAATTCTTTTTATGAACCTGAGGATGAGTATATCTGTCTTCTTCCGGTGTTTGCTGCAAGAGTAGACTCTGCTGATATAAAATTAAGCAGCGAGCATACTGAATATCAATGGGTGGATAAAACATCAGCTCAAAAACTCCTTGCCTGGGAAGGACAAAGAAAAGCTGTGCAGATCATCGAAGATTATTTTCTTAATGAGAAAAGCTTCTTTCATTTTGTAGAGATAGATATAAAATGATTGCCAGATGGTTTGTTTGTGTGAAGGAAAATTATGTATTCAAACACCATTTGATTATTTTTTCGCAATAAATCAAAATATAATTAAAGGAAAGATTTGAGTTTACTTATTGTTGGATCAGTGGCATTAGATTCAGTCGAAACGCCCTTCGATAAGATAGACGATGCTCTCGGAGGATCTGCTACCTATATTTCATTGGCTGCGAGTTATTTTTCTGCTCCCATTGATCTGGTTGGAGTCGTTGGAAGTGACTTCCCAAAAGAATACATCGAAATGTTAGAAAAGCGTAATATTGATTTGGAAGGACTTCAGATAATTGAAGGAGAAAAAACTTTTCGCTGGGGAGGAAAATATCATTACGATTTGAATGTTCGGGATACACTTTTTACTGAGTTAAATGTATTTCAGAATTTTAATCCGATCATCCCTGAAAATTTTAAAAAATCAAGATACGTTTGCCTCGGTAACATCGGTCCTGATCTTCAACTGCGGGTTCTTGATCAGGTTTCTAATCCACAATTTGTTGTTTGTGATACAATGAATTTATGGATAAACATAATGAAGCAGGATTTGTTAAAACTTTTAACAAGAGTTAATGTTTTTATACTTAATGATTCAGAAGCGAGATTGCTGACCGAAGAGCCGAATCTTATAAAGGCCGCAAATCTTATTCGCGAAATGGGTCCTGAAATTCTTATCATAAAAAAAGGAGAGCATGGTGCATTGCTCTTTATCAACGATACGATTTTTTCTGCACCTGCATATCCGATGGAAATGATTTTTGATCCTACTGGTGCAGGAGATTCCTTTGCGGGTGGATTTACAGGATACCTGCATCAAACTAGAGACTTAAGTATTGAAAATATGAAGCGAGCTGTTATTTACGGAAGTACGCTGGCATCATTTTGCGTCGAAAAATTCAGCACAAAAGGTATAGAGGATCTATCGTATTTACAGATTCAGGATAGATTCAGAGAGTTTATAAAAATATCAAGTTTTAATGAATCCAACTGATTACTTCTCTGTTAAATTCGAGAACCAAAAACTGATCTTCCTCGATCAAACCAAACTACCTCTAGAAGAAGATTACGTAGAGACAGATAATCTCGAG
>JAOTUT010000387.1 GCA_029863735.1 Ignavibacteria bacterium | reverse complement strand
GTCGTCATTTATAATTTCCTGACCATCGAACGTAACATCGAAAATAGGACGAGATGAATCTCTTGCAACAAAAAAATCCTCATCAATAAGATTATTAAAATAGAAATATTCCCGTTTGTTATTTTCTCCATATGCAGTTACTTTATTTTCAAAAAGCAGACTTCTCGTATCAATGGTATATTCAACTGTATTTGAGAAACTATCGGCTGGTACTGAAACCACAGGTTTAAATATCAGACTGTCCATTCCATTTAGAAAGAAACTTAAACTAAGAGAATCAGCAGGTAATTCACCAATACTTCTGGCTTTAAAATCAAACGTGACTGGATATCCTTGAAGCAATGAGTCTTGCTGAAAATTAAAATCTTCTCTCTCAACATAGATATCAGATGGCGGTTGATAATCAAACTGAACACTTCTGAGTTCCATAGGTTCTGTTGTTTGAAAAGTAGAATCTAGCAAATCAAATTTAAGTCTGAGAAAAGAATAAGTATCAGCATCAATTCCTGAAAGAGAGAGAGAATCTGGTAAATTTATCTGCAGTGTATCCCACTTTTTGGTTGCAGAATTCTGACCTTGCAGAATAGCTGTATATTCACCAGTTGGACTTGGATTTATAAAATCATAATTTAGGTTATTCCACCAGGCCACCGGACCAACAGCTTTTGTAGTAACTGTTCCATTTGCATCAACATAGTAACCAGCAAATTTTCCAAATTTTGGTACTACGAGTGTATCTGCATATCTAAAGACGGAAGCATAAATTTTATCGTGTTGCCAATCCCAGCACCAGGCAAAATAATGTTGGAAATTAGATTGTGGAGGATCAGTTGCCAGGAATTCTTCCTCAAAATACGAATCACTTAATCTGTGCCTTCTTATGTAATTATTAAAGTACTCAGCAGTGTAAATGCGTTCGCCATGGACAAAAAATCCTGTAAACCCAGGATAAAAGCTTGTTCCAAAAAGTTCAAACTCTGGCCTGACTAATAACCAGCCATTCGAAGGATCGAATATTCGCACTGTATATTTAGGATTTATTAAAGAATCTACATATGCTAAATTATAAATGTATTGAACATCTGATGAAAGATACTGCGGACCTTTTTGAACTGTTGCGATATCTCTTATTAAACCTGGTGGAACATCCACAGTATCAATGACTTCAGTCGTAGTGTTAATCCTAACTATTTTATGAGGTTCACCAATTGCAACGTAAAGATATCCTCCTAGGTATGCTATATTGCTCAAAATGGTATCACGAAACGCTGAAAATGTTCCATAGTACTGTCCCTCAACTGTTCCATTATTTCCAGTCCCAAACCGATAAATCATGGACATTCCTTCAGTTAGCTCATTTGCATAAAAATAAAAATTTGCAACGTATAAATAAGTTCCGTCGGTAGTGAGGGTGGTGAGATTTACGGTGTCTGGAATTTGAGGATTAGGTAAAAAATTACCTTGAAAAGTTCTTGATGAAGGTCTTGCCGGTAATGGTTCAGTATTCAATACCAGAGATTTTGATTCATCTATGTAATTCATGTTATACAGAGAAAAAGTCTCTAATATATTTCCGTGAGCATAATATCCATCTTTCAGCTCACTCATAATTGAGAAGCTTCTTACCGGACTCCAGTTGCCATAATTAGATCCATCAAAAATTCTTGCTCTCCAATAATAAATACCCGGAGGCAAGCTGGGCGAAGTCCATTTAATCAAAGATTTATTTGGAGTTATTTTCCCAGAAGTATAGAAAGGAGTTGTAAAACTTGTTGAAGTATCAATTTGAATATAATACTCAAGTGCTTTTGGTATATAATAGCCAATGTCGGCAAATGAGAATTCAATTTGGTTTGTCGTTGAAACTAAACCATCTAATGGACTCAATATGTTAGGTTCACTGATATTGAAAATAATAAATACTGCAGTTCCGATATTATCAGAATGATCATCCTCCATAATAATTTCAGTTTCATTCACTTTAGCTGTTAAGGTATAAAGACCGCCTTTATCAGGAACCCAGGAAAAATAAACTGAATCCTTTTCTGGAAAATTGGGTCTTTTAACACTGCCAATTTCATATGCTGTATCTGCCAACGTAGCAAACAGTTCAACAACTACTGAATCATTCGGAAAAACTGTTCCCCAGTTTGAAATTTTTAATTTAACCTGAATGCTATCTCCCAAAAGCGGGTTCTCGGGCATGAGCGTAATATCATTAGACTTCATTTCGAAATCAGGATATTCAGGTAGTGCAATTTTCATTACAGGATCGCCCAAATATGTCAGCAGATTAATCTGAGTTCCGTATAATCCTGATGAAGGAACTCGATTCTTTGAGTTCAATATTGCCTTACCAACTATATAATTTCTGGAAGTAAACATTTCACTAAAGAATTCACGATTTATTGCAGTACCAATACCCCAGAAAGTTAATCCTGAGCTTCCATAAAAACCTATACTTCCCTTTCCCGGAACCTTATTAAATTGTTCACCAAATACATCCTGATTATCAAAGTGTGCAGTGTAGCAAGTTAC
>JAOTUT010000385.1 GCA_029863735.1 Ignavibacteria bacterium | reverse complement strand
TTCCGAAATGAAAACTTCTTAAATATTCCTATTCTTCTGATTCTTCTTAATAATATATCCCTTCCCCAGTTTTATGCTGATAGTACAATTTCCGATGACATAGTTGAGTTTATGAGAATTGTTAATGAAAACTCGAAACAAAATGATCCGTACAAAGGATTACAAAAAGCTTTTACCGACGAAGAACTGGAACATATAGCTGAGCTTTATTACAAATGCTACAATGATGATCCGGTGGGATTTCAAAAATATGTCAATGAAAAGCATCAGGAGTGGAAGAAAGCGCCGCTAGAAGTGACATCCGGAAAAATTAAAATGCGACCATGGTTAAAAGTTTATGCTTTAAGAGATAGGATTAGATACAAGTATGGAATTACTTTTACTGAAGTAATTGGAACACCTGCCTTCATAAGAGCAAGATTCGATTTAGAATATCAATCGAAAATCTATATCACGGAACTTAAATCCAATTGGTCGCTAACCAATTATGTTTTTTTAATTGAGGAAGTAATAAAAGGAAATAAATTTTTTAGGAGTGGTAATGAATGCACTATTTCTTACAGTCCAAATGCAGAAGCACCAGTTCCTGAAATCGAAAAGGGCAAGTCTTATTTAATACCGATAACAACATGGGTAGGACAAACGGATTATAATGGTGAAGTTTCTTTTGGTCCCTTAAGAAAATATTATGATAGATGGCAAATGGGCGAACCACCTAAAACTTTTCCAATTGAAAATGAAATAATCAAAGACTGTGAGTATTTTGGAATAAATGACACAAGTTGGACTGACTTTATAAAATATTTTAAAGAAACTTATTTAATATTCGAATAAGCCCTCCCCTTTGGGGTGGGTTTGGGAGGGGCTTTCCTAATCTTTAATTTTGCACTCACAATTCATCATCTTTTTTACTGGAGGATTAAATGTCTATCGTTCTGGATGGATCAGGATTAACCGTTGAAAAATTAGTCCGAGTAGCTCGCAATAAAGAAAAAGTAGAACTAAGCAAAGACGCTCTTGAAAGAATAAAAACCTGCCGTGCAATGCTCGAAGAAAAAATCAAAGCACACGAAATTATGTACGGAGTTAACACCGGCATCGGGGAATTTTCTGAAGTTGTATTGAATGATGAGCAAGTAAAAGATTTTCAAAAGTATCTTATTTACAATCACGCAGCAGGTATTGGCGAACCAATGCCGATTGAACATGTTCGCGGAGCAATTGCAGGAAGAATAAATGTTCACGCTCACGGAAATTCAGGGTGCAGACCGGAAATAACTTTAACTCTCGTTGAAATGCTGAACAAAGATTGTATTCCTGTTGTGTGTGAAAAAGGTTCCGTCGGTGCTTGCGGAGATTTAGCTCCAATGTCTCAAATAGCTTTGTTGATGATGGGAGAAGGAGAAGCATTTTATAAAGGTGAAAGACTTCCTGGAAAAACTGCATTTGAAAAAGCCGGAATAAAAGTTCCAGGTCTTCAGGCACGAGATGGACTTGCTGTAATTAATGGATCCAATTTTATGACTGCAATTGGTGCATTGCAATTATTTGATATAAACCGTTGGTTAAAGCAGGCAGAAATTGCCGCTGCTATGTCACTCGAAGCTCTTCTTGCAAATATGAAACCTTACGATGTCCGTTTGCATAAACTTAGAGGATTTTCCGGAGCTGTTCGTAGTTCACAAGCAATAAAAAAATGTATTGAGGGTAGCGATCTTCTTTCAGGCAAATTGAAACAGAAAGTACAGGATGCATATTCAATGCGATCAACTCCGCAGGTTATCGGTGCTGCACACGATGCTGTTGCTTATGCGAAATCACAAATTGAAATTGAGTTAAACGGAGTTGGCGATAATCCGATTTTTATTCCTGAAGATAAAATAGCTTTAACAGGTGCAAACTTTCAGGGAACTCCTGTTTCCCTTCCGATGGATATGATTGGAGCTGCTGTAACTATGATTAGTGTGTTGTCTGAAAGGAGGATGAACAGGTTGAACAATCCTGCTTTGAGTGTTGGACTTCCAGCATTTCTCACAAAAGGTGCGGGAATGTTTTCAGGATTAATGTTGAGTCAGTATACAGCCGATACTTTAATTGTTGAACAAAGAATTCTTTCGGCTCCTGCTTCAATTCAATCAATTCCTGCTGCTGCTGACCAGGAAGATTTTGTTTCGATGGGGATGAACACCGCACTTAAGAATCAACAAATTCTTGATAATGCTTATGGAATATTAGGAATTGAATTTATGGCTGCTGCACAGGCGCTTGATTTCCGTGAGCACAAAACAGGGAAAGGTGTTACAAAAGCAAAAGAAGTTATCCGGAAGCATGTAGAGTTTCTTGATGTTGATCGTCCACTCTATCCTGATCATAACAAGATGAAGGCACTTGTTAAGTCTTGTGAAATTCTTGAGGAAGTGGAAAAAACAGTTGGAAGTTTAGAGTAGGGTAATGCTAACGTGAGGATTATTCAGTAATTGCGAGGAGTTTACGACGAAGCAATCTGTTAACTATGTAAGTATTCAGATCACTTCTCCCAACTAAAGTCGGGATCGTGATGA
>JAOTUT010000386.1 GCA_029863735.1 Ignavibacteria bacterium | reverse complement strand
ACTATATTTAATAAATTGTCAATTAAGAATTAAAAGTGGACACTTTTGAGCAGATTTAAAATTTAAAAGTGGACACCCACTTAAAGCTGTAATCTAAGATCCAAAACGGAGGTCTCAGATTATGGCTCAAATTCACAAGAGATTCACGGATGATCAAGTTAAAGATCTTATCGAACGGTATCTTCTTAAAAAAATAGAAAGGAAGTATATTCAAGAGATTTTAAATATCGGGAAAGCAAGGTTCTTTGAACTACTTCAACAATATCGAACTAACCCCGGAAAATTTTCTATTCAATATGTTCGTAAAACCAATACCAGGGCTATTGATACAAGCATTGAAAAAAACATTATCGAGGAACTGAAGATTGATAAAAAGGCCATTCAGAATAAAGATGTCCCTCTCAAGTACTACAACTACAGTTACATCAAAGATCGTTTGGAGACGAAATATAAGCAAAAGGTCTCATTGCCTACGATTATCGACAGGGCCAAAAAGAATGATTTCTATCTGCCTAAAAAAAGACAGAAAGCGGTTCATGACCGAGAGGTCCTCACCAATTATGCCGGTGAACTGATCCAGCATGATGCGTCCCTTCACCTCTGGGCTCCGGCTGCAAAAGAAAAATGGTATCTCATAACCTCCATAGATGACTTCAGTCGCTTTATTCTTTATGCTGTTCTTATTAGGAAAGAATCCTCCTGGGCTCATATTTTAGCTTTAGAAACAGTCATTTTGAGATATGGCTGCCCTTACAAATACTACGTTGACTGTCATTCCATATTCCGTTTTGTCAGAGGCCGTGACGAACTATGGCTGAAACACCATAAACTCACTGATGAATCCACCCCTCAATGGAAACAGGTCTTATTTGACTGTAATGTGAAAGTCACGTATGCCCTGTCCCCTCAGGCCAAGGGCAAAGTTGAACGTCCTTATGGCTGGCTTCAGGATCGGCTCATTCGAACTTGCATCAGGGAAAATGTTGCGGACATCAAAGATGCCCAGAAAATCCTCAACCAGGAACTTCGAAGATACAATCATCGGCAGGTTCATTCCACAACTCAAGAAGTCCCTTCTATCCGATTTCAAAAAGCCCTTGCAGAAAAAAACTCCCTATTCAGGGAATTCAAGATATTGCCCCCTTATCACTCCACAAAAGATATCTTCTGCCTCAGAATTACCAGAACGATTGACTCTTATAGAAAAATATCGATTAATAATTTGCAGTTGAAAATCAATAATGCTGTCCCTCGTGAAAAGGTGACTCTAAGGATTTACCCTCTGAACAACTCCTTTTCAGAAGTCAGATTCTGGTCCAACGGAAAATTGCTTGATGTTCAAAATCTTAAAAACAAAGACCTTGAAGGTGTCCACTTTTAAATTTTAGCTAACAGGAAATTATTTAGACTCTTATGTTGAAAGAATTGACAAATACAATCGGTTATTATCAGATCTGATCACCTGAAAAACTGAAGACTTATCTAAATTATCAACGGAATACAGACTGAATCAGAATAGATAAAAGGGGAATTTATTATCGCACATAAATCAATGCCTATTAATAAGTTTGTAATAGTCTTGAGATGGATTAGGAATCTCGACACCAATACCATTACAATAGCGATCAATTTTAAACCACCTTCTTGTTTTTACAGGTACTTTCAAGCTGTTACCGTTAGAACGGATAAAAATTATAAATTTTGGCTTAAATCGGAAAAAGATTTTATATTTTAGTTTCAGTGGAAAGCGTAACCCAGTTTCAATATAAACTCCATTCTTCGATAAATTCGTTACCGTACCTGAATACATTTCATCGTTATAAACAATAGTTGCCTGAATATTAACAGTTTTCCTCTTATAAGCTCTTTTTTCTTTCATCTCTAAACAGGCACGAAGTATTGTTAATGTCTGAATTTCTAATGAAAGATATTATATTTAAATAATGTGCCCCACTAGCTGGATCCACCACTCATGAAGACCTGAAGCGCTGTATATGCCTAATATTGATGCTACTATTAGACTTGTATATATTAATTCTAAAGCGTTATTCAGTATTATCTTTAGATGAAAAGCTATTTTCGCCTTTTTTTGTAATTCCTTACTAAGATTGGTCTTTAACTTTGAAGACGTATTTATAGCGATTGCATCAATTTGATTGACCAGTTCATTTTTTGCAGAGATATTCATATCGTTTAGTCCTTTATAAAATTATTATTCGGCATAATTAATATCAACCGCCTTCTACAATAGCAAATATCTTGCCAATTAAAACTCTTTGGTTTTAAATAAAAAATAACTAAAAATCTTTATTCTATGATGCTGAAATGACATATATTTGTTGTCATTTTTACATATAAAGTTTTTAGTTGTTTCAGGATACCTTCAACCTGACATCCTCATTTTCACAATTTCACCCGGAGCGCAGATTCTGGAGGTAATCTTCAGTATGATTAATGTGGCAGATTTAAATTTTGAGTTACATAAGACCAGTCTGCTCTGACAAACGCGGGACTTCATCCCAGGTACGACCGAGCAGCAATCTTCCATTACTCTTGTCCTG
>JAOTUT010000028.1 GCA_029863735.1 Ignavibacteria bacterium | reverse complement strand
TCTCTCGATCAAAATTATATTACATGGGAATCCAAGCCAAGCTTTTGGATTGCCGCATCCGAATTAGCAGCCGTTCAATTCATTCCATTTGCACTGGCAAAGTGGGGAAGAAAATGGGAAAATCCTGAGGACAACTGGGCTAATGTTTCCCCGCAAACATGGTGGAGAAACATAAGCCAGGGATGGGAATACGACGGCGACGCGTTCTTAACAAACTATTTTGCTCATCCGTATCACGGAAATCTTTACTATAATGTTGGCAGAACAAACGGGTATAATTTCTGGGAATCTTCAGCATGGGCGGCTACAGGAAGTTTGATGTGGGAATACTTTGGCGAAACATTCCGACCTTCTATTAATGACTGGATTAACACAACTATAAATGGAATTGCTCTGGGAGAAGTATTGTATCGATTATCTAGTATGCTGACTGACAATACTGCAACAGGTTCTAACAGGGTTTTAAGAGAGATTGGAGGGGCATTGTTAAACCCGGTGAGAGGCTTTAACCGTTTAATTAGTGGTGAGTCTGGAAAACTTTTTCCTAATCCAATTGATCGCAAACCAGGCGAATATTTAGTTATGGTTAATGCCGGGGTAAGATCGCTTGATAGAGATGTCGGTGGTAATATTTCAATTAAGGAACAGGTTCAGGAAGGACTATTCGTAATAGATTTTTTTTACGGCAATTTATTTACTGAAAAAGTTAAAAAACCATTTTCAAATTTTCAGCTTACGATGGCACTTTCATCCGGATCGCCCAGTTTAACAAGGATTCAAACTTATGGAAATCTATTCGGGCATTACTTGTATAACAGAACAAACAGACAGATATTGTTCGTAACAACTCTTGATTATAATTATTTAAATAATCCCGGATTTATTTACGGCGGCACTTCTATCGATCCGCAAATCGTTTCGCGCTTTCAAATTGGCGAGAGCACCAATATTATTGCAAATGTAGGGATTGATTTAATTGCAATGGGTGCAACACCCAATGATTACTACACTGATGCAGAAGGCAGAAACTACGACTTTGGACCCGGGATAGGGATTAATTTAAAGGCTTCTGTAACTAACTACATTTGGGACGTTTTAGAAATTTTATACACCTCCAAATGGTTATATACGCAAAGTGAACCGGCAGAATCCAGGCATCATATGCACCTGCTAATGGTTAGCGGGCAATTACCAATAAGAAAATATTTTGCAATTGGAATCGGGATTGGTGCTTATTGGAGGAATAGTTATTATGAAAAGTTTGATGATGTCTTTCTAAGAAGCCCCATATTCAGAATTTTCTTTAATACGGCCTTACATTATTGAGTTTTGGAAAGAAACAAGAAAATTATTGTAACAGTTAAGTGTTTAAACATTTTTTACTCTCTCAGTTTATTTTTTGTTCAATCATTTGTAAAAAAGAGCCAATGAACTAACAGACTATACTATTATTATGTTTTAAATTTGATAAAATCTCAATTAATTGTAGTAGCTATAGTATCTGGTGTAACTGTGAATGTAACTATCATTGGCATCTGTATTTTAGTACCAATAATTACACAGTCTGTTGGTCCATTTGGTGATGCAGCATAGGTACCAAACTCTGTGTGAATTAGATTAACAGGTATTGTAAATCCAGTGAATGAATTACCTCCACCGCCCATTGTTAATGGTTTGCTGTAATATCTTTGAGCCATTTTACTAATCTTGAGACCTCCTACAATTAAAGAATCCAAGCCCAATTCTAAGGAATCAGGCATCAACTCAGATTTTTTTACTTTGAAGCAAATATATTCCGATGAAGAACAATTAGTAAAGGTAATTCCTAATATTATGAATACAGACACTGAAGAAAGTTTTATTATATTTGATAAAGTATGTTGCATATAATGTTTCCTTTGAAAAAAATGTTGTTGTTAATTTATTATTTAATTACAACTTTAACTTAGTTCAAAAATAAAAAAGCATCAATTCTACTATAGCCAAACTTAATATTTATGCTTTTAAATCTTTTCCATAAAAAGCAAACCAAACGGTGCCAATCAATCCGCAGATGAAAGCAGTTAAAAAGTTTGTGAACGGAGAAATATTCCACAGGAAGGCACTACTTAATGCGGCTATTGAAACAACAACATCGCGGAAGAGATAATAAGTACCGAATGTTTCAGCCTTTGCATTGTCGGGTGCTAAATCCATAATTAAAGATTTTCTGGTTGGATCACCAAACTCCTTCAATCCTCTTATAATAAATGCTATCACCAGAGTAGTAAACGATCTGGAAAAATAAATCACAAGCGGAAAGACTGTGAAGAAAGCGAATGTTATTAATATAAACGGTTTCTTGAAATACCTGTCTGCATAGTAAGCAACAGGAATATAAACCAGTACTGCCGTAACCATTTCAACTGCTGTTAAAACTCCAAACTGAAATGCGGTAACACCAATGTTATTTACACACCACACAACAACAAAAGCATAAGGAATCTGCTCGGCAAACCTTATGAGTATATCCGACACAAGTAAATTCTTCAAAGACGGATTAAAGTTTTTTAATCTTAAGAGATCTTTTAACCTGCTACTTTTGGGCGCAACTATTTCGTTCTCCATCATAAAGTGAATTGCAAACAACGCAACTATACCAAGTACGAATGCAGTAATGAATGAAATTCTTATTCCAGTTGTTGTTCCATAGATGGAAATAAATGTTCCGCCAAGCAACGGACCGAGTGACATCGGAATTCTTTTGACAATTGAATGTACTGTAATACCCATTGTTCTTTTGTTTGCAGGAACCGCTTTGGATATCAAGCTCATTATTGCCGGAAGGGAAACCGCACTCCACGAAATGAAAAGAATAGCACCAATGAAAACTGCTTGCCAGGATTGAAAGATTATTACAACAAGGTAGCCAAGCATTGCAATTGAAGTGAATAAGAGCAATGCTTTTTTGTATCCAATCTTATCGCTTAAATAACCTCCGGGAAAAGAGTAAAGTGCACTAAGCAGATTATCCATTGCGTTTAAGAACCCAACTGCCAGGTTAGTACCGCCAATAGCTAGTATATATAAAGGAAGAAACCGTTCGCCCATTTTTTCTCCGAGCATAATCAACACAACCATGATTATCATAGCTGTAACATTATTATTTATCCCGAAGAATTCTTTAAAACGGTTTTTTAGTGAAGGTGAACTTGTCATAAATAAATTATTGTATCACTTTACCGGAAGTTCGTTATTCGTTTTCTGGTTTCAAAAACTCTTGAATATCATCAAACGAAAAAGTGTTTTTTCCGAAGGAATCATAGCTACCCAGGGTGCTAATTTCATCAATAATATCCACAAAATTTTTTAGCAATGAACGAAAGATAAAAGGACCGAAACTTACTCGGTTTATCCCGATCTCCTGAAGAGTTTTTAGTGGGACAGATCTTGACGATCCTAAAATGTTTATTGGAGAGCTTATTTCTTCGCGAAGTGTTTTAACGGTGTTTAAATCCAGAACACCGACAGGGTAAATACAATCAGCTCCAGCTTGAATATATTCATTTGCTCTTTTAATTGCTTCAGCAATTGCTTCTTTTTCCGGCTTTTTTTCTTTTGATAAAAAGCAATCAGTCCTTGCGTTAATTACTAAATGTATTCCCCTTCTTTCAGCAGTTCCTCGAATGGTTGAAATTCTTTCACATTGTTCGTTAATAATTCTTAGTTTACCCTCTTTGCCAACGCTGTCCTCTATATTAATACTAACAGCACCAGTGTCGATAAGCAGATTAATATTTTTTACCAGTCCATTAAGGTCGGAAGAATAACCGGACTCAATATCTGCAGATAATGGATTGTTAATACTTCCGGCAATTCTTTTTATTATTTCAAGATGAGTAGTGAATTTTATTTTCTCTCCATCTTTATAGCCAAGCGATGCTGATATTGCTGCACTTGCAGTAGCAACGGCCTGGAATCCTTTTGCTTCCAGAATCCGTGCACCAATCGGGTCCCAGATGTTTGGTAGCAAAAGTATTTTTCCACTTTTATGAAGGGATAAAAATTTTTCCGCGTTCTTTCTTTGTAAATCTACGTGCATAAGTTTAATCTAAATTCGTTTTGTTTTCGTTTCGCTTAATTTTGAAGTAAGTTATTTTTCCAAGCAATACAGGTATCCCGATAATTATTATTAACAGAATTATTCCAACTGGATTGTGAATCCAATCGGGCAAAATATCAGAATGTGGTCCTATCAAGAATATTGTGACGTAAAATCCAATGAATCCTGTAACAGCTAACACAAAAAGAAAAACCAAAAGACTAAGTATCCATTTTTTCATAGTGAAAATCTACCTCATCAAATCTCTGTAATACTTTTAAGCCCGAATATTTTAACTTTCTTTTCTTTGCCCTTCAATTGAAGTTCTCCAACAAATTCAGAACGAAGGTATTCAGGTAGCTTAATGTTTTGCATCATATACTCACTGATTAAAAATTTTTGACCATATTTATTGCACTCATCCTGTATTCTTGCGGCTGTATTAAGCACATCGCCGTGATACACGATTTCTTTTTTAATTGTTCCAATCCAGGTGACAGAAACTCTTCCTGCATGCAGGGCTGCCTTGAACTCAGGATAAACTCCATATTTTTTCAGATAATTTTCCTTCTTAAATTCTATCGCTGTCATTATATCAAAGAAGCAGTTGATGCATCGGGAGTGTTTGACTCCATTAGTAAATTGCCAGGCGAGGATTATTTCATCGCCTATATACTGATAGATTTCAGCTTTTGACATTAGTATTGCATCTGTCATATCGTGGAAATAATCGATTAAAAACGAACTGTACTTTGTATTACCAAGTTTTTCAGCAATAGTAGTTGAAGATTTCAAATCAATAAAAAGAAAAATTTTATTCACCTCTTCCGGAAGATGAAACTTACCGGTAACGTACTTTATCAGGTCGCCTGGTCTGTGAAGTCTTCTTATTTGAAGGAGGGCAATTAACATGGTGGATACAACTGCAATAATAACAAGATCGCGTGGAAAGTGTTCACGATATACTGCAGAATATATTGACTGACCAACCGATAAATTTTGCGTTAAAAAATTACTAGCTGAATTAATTAACAATTCGTAAAAAGCAAAAACAACAGAGTAAACCAGGGTTCTGAATAACAGAAGAAATGGATATGACTTTCTTCTGAATCTTTCAAGAAACAAAAATTCTTCACAAATACCTATGGTGGTACCAACCAGAAACCCGATCAGCATGCCTCTGATAGTTGGACCAGCAAGGTCAAGATGATCAATGTAATGAAGAATCAGACCGATAACTGTACCGGCGATTGTTCCAATTACTGTGTAAATGGAAACGTTTTTTAATTTGTAATTCCTGGTTACAAACATTTTTTAAAATGGTAAATGATAGTAGACAGTTCAGAATAAAACGGATATCATTTAGCCAACTTAAAGAAAATTCAGGACTAGTTGAAAAACTTAGTGATGAGCGGATTTGTTCTTAACTTCTATTATTAAATCCACCGCCTCACTTTTTTCTTGTAAGCTTCAAACTCTTCACCGAATTGTTCGCTCAGATTTTTTTCTTCCATTGGAATGAATGCTATTTCCATTGCTGCCACAAATAACACTACCCCGATAAATGAAATAATTGAACCGAGAATAAATCCTGCACCAAATAGTATCACGGCCATACCAAAGTACATTGGGTTACGAGAGATCTTGAATGCACCGGTTTCAATCAATACTGTCGGTTTTTCATTTGGCTTAACGGTCGTTTTTTGTTTCTTTAATAATTGATCTGCCCAAATATTTAATACTGCTCCAATAATAAAAAATAAAAATCCGATCAGATAATAGGGGTAGTTGAAAATCTGAATTAAGGGAACTGTATAATGCAGGATTATTGCGATAATCAGATAAATGTAGAAATGAGTTGGTGGTAATATTTTTTTCAAAGGACCCTCCTGTAAATCTTTATTGGGTTATTGTATAACATAAAGGAACAATTAAAAAAGTTCAATCAACTATTAGCAAGGTTTAATCTAATTTCTGTAAGTTCACCCATAAAATAAAAGGAAGTTTTATACTATGCGAATCCACTTTTTCATTATATCATTAGTATTATTTCTAGCTGGCTGCAGTTCATCAAATAAGATTTCGAGCAGCTGGACGAACCCTGAATCAACGGCAGAATCTATAAAATTCCAGACAGTTGCAGTTTTTGCAATGGTAAAAGATCAACAAATGATGAAGGATATTGAGGAAGCTCTTGCCAGTCAGATGCCTAATACTGTAGCCGTTCCTGCCTATAAAATGATCAGTAACGAAGAGCTTGCTGATTTAAATGCCGTGAAGCAAAAGCTTAATGATAGAGGAATGGAAGGAGCACTTATTTTATCTATAAGAAACGTGGACCAGAAAACCAGCTACTATTCCTCCGGGATGTATCCTTCATCTTATTATAGTTTTGGTGGGTATTATAATTATGCATGGAATTATATGTACGATCCTTACATGTATTCCAGCACGAATGTTTATGTCGATCTGGAAATTTTGATCTATTCGATTAAAAATGATGAACTGGTTTGGTACGGAGAAAGCACATCTATAAATCCAAACGATATTCAGCAGACAATTTCTGAGTTGGCAATATCGGTTAAAAACCAATTAGTTGAAGATGGACTCTTAGATCCAACCCGGTAATTATCATCTTTTGATTGACATATAAAAAAGAAGGTTCAAAATGAACGAGATAAAATCTTCTGAAGATATTCGTGAATTAGCAAATTCATTTCGGGCAAGCCGCACTTTACTAACAGCTTTTGAATTAAAAATATTTACTGTGCTTGATAAGCATATGATGACTTCTGATGAAGTCGCACAAAAAATAAATGCCAACCAAAGATCTACTGATCGCCTGATGAATGCTTTGTGTGCAATGGGTATACTGAAAAAAGTTCATGGGAAATTTTATAATACTGATTTGGCTTCAAAGTACTTAATTGAAGACAAACCCGAATTTATGGGTGGACTCTATCACACAAATAATCTCTGGGATACCTGGAGTAACCTGACTGATTCAGTAATTAAAGGGAGTTCGTTTATTACTGATCAGAATAAAACTGAAAAAGATGACTGGGTGAAATATTTTATTGGTGCAATGCATTACCGTGGTGTTAACCAGGGTAAAATACTTGCAATGATGATTGATCTTACTAATGTTAAACAAATGCTGGATGTTGGCGGAGGTTCCGCTGCCTTTTCTATGGAGATGGTTAAAAAGAATCCTGCAATCAATGCTGTTGTGCTTGACTTACCTTACATTATTCCATTAACAAAAAAATACATTAGTGAATCCGGTTTATCAGATAAATTTAATTTTTTAGAGGGTGATTATTTAACCAGAAATTTAGAAGGCAGTTATGATTTGATACTTTTATCTGCAATTGTTCACATAAACAACTACGAGCAGAATAAAATGCTGATTCAAAAATGTGCTGATGCATTAAACCAAAATGGTATGATAATCATAAGTGATTTTGTAATGGATGATGATAGAACGAAACCACATCACGGAGCTTTGTTTTCTCTTAATATGCTTGTTGGAACTGCAAACGGTGATACTTATACAGAAAAAGAAATTAGAGAATGGTTTGAATTGGCGGGACTTTCTAAGATCGAAAGGAAAAATACTTCCTTCGGCGCCGACCTTATGATAGCAGTAAAATAATTTTCTTTTTTTCTAGTAAAGCTGCTTAGTTTCAAATGAATCTGAATTAGTTATACCAGGGAATCCTACGTAATTCCAGTTTCCTTCAAATCTTAGTGGACGTGAAGGTGTTAAGCCAAATCAAAGCAAAATTCCACATTTTGTCAACGTCAAATTTGTGGTGCATTATTATTTGACCCCAGTTTTGGCGAACAATTTCTTCAAGCTTTCCCTCTAAAGTCTAAACACATCATCAACCACTTTGGGGTAAAAAATGAAAAAAGAATCAGTAGCACTCCGCATCATTCTAATTGCATCTATTATAATTCTACTTATCATTCCCCTGCTTATGGTTCAGTCATTAATTACTGACAGGCAGAACTACAGGCAGGAAGCTGTAAATGAGATAAGTAAAGGCTGGGCAGGTGTGCAGACTATCGCCGGTCCCATGATCACCGTTTCACAAAAAACAGAAAAAACTGATAATAAGGGGAACAAATATTTTAACACAAAATATTACCGCTACCTTCCGGAGAACTTAAAAATTGATGTTGAGGTTACACCTGAGAATAGGTACAAAGGGATTTATGAAGTGATGCTTTATAAATCTAAAGTAAAAATGAGCGGGACAATAAACCTCTCAAAGCTAAAGGAAAAATTCCCTGATGAAAAGTTTGATGAAAGTTACATCTCTTTTAACATAAGTGATTTAAGGGGAATACAAAAAGATACTGAGTTAAATTTAAATGGCAAAAAATATAAGCTGACACCGGGATTAAAAGATAAAGTTTTCAAAAACGGATTTTATTCTGATTTGAAATTAAGTACACAAGACTTAGCACAAAATTTTGATATTGAATTAGAGCTTAACGGGATGGAAAATCTTGATTTTGTTCCATTGGGAAAATTTACAGAGGTGAATATGAAATCTTCCTGGAACAATCCGAGCTTTGCGGGTGCTTTTCTTCCCTCATCAAGAGAAGTAACAGAAGATGGTTTTACAGCACAATGGAAAGTGAATTATTTCAACAGATCTTATCCGCAGGAGTGGGAGAGTAAAACATACGATCCATTTCCGAGCGCGTTTGGTGTTAAACTTTTGGTTCCTGTTGATGAATACCAGAAAACAATGCGTACATCAAAATACGGGTTGATGATTATCGTACTTACTTTCCTAAGCTTTTTTATGATTGAACTCTTCAGCAAGAAGGTTATTCATCCAATTCAATATTTGCTCGTTGGTTTAGCGCTGATAATTTTTTATTCAATCCTTCTTGCAATTTCAGAATACATTCTGTTCCAGTATTCGTATTTAATATCAAGTCTACTGATAATTGCACTTATTGGATTTTACGCTAAGAGCATTTATCAAAGCACACAAATTTCAATTATTATCACAGGAATGCTGATGATGTTTTATGGATTTATGTATGTAATCCTGCAGCTTCAGGATTACTCATTACTGATTGGAAACATAGCGCTGTTTGTAATACTGGCAGCCATAATGTTCTCTACAAGAAAAATAAACTGGTTTGATGTGTTGAGTAACAAATCAAATGTTACTCAGGCTTAGGATAGAATATAAAAGTAAACCTCAGAACTTAAGCGCTGACACCCTGCCCATTTTGGTGCGGGTCGTACCGTCGTAGCAGAGGTTGGCATTTACGTCACGTTAATAAAAGACATCTAGATGATTTTTACTCAAGTTAATAGATCATTGGATCATATTTAAAAACCATTCAAGCATTTCTTGTTCATCAATAATACTCCAGCTATGAGGATGTCTGGTGCCGTCAGGCAAGTAACCTTTGTCATAAGTAATTATAAGTTCAGCGTTTTCATTACCCGCAATCTTTAATTCATTTATTAATGCAGCCATATCAATTGCATTCATAGAGTAATAATCTTTTCTTCTTGTATCAATCCACCAGTTCACATCTGGTTCAGCATATGCACGAATTGCGATGTCTTTAAATTGCAGATAGTTTTTTACAATATCATCAGAATAACAATATGGTGAACAATCTACGTAAGCCTGAAAGTTTTCATTGGGTGTTCCACCAAGATTCGATTCAAGATAACCCGAAACCCAGGTCCCTTCATTGGCCGTAATCGGATTAAAGTTTAATTCTTTTGCTTTAACCATTTCTTTATGAAGCCGAATCATATCAAGAGGTGAATCGCATAGGACAATTGCTTTAGGTTTAAGTCTATATTTTGAATCGGAACTGTTAGCAAACATTGTCAGTTTTAACGCACGTGTGCCCTCTAATGACATTCCGCAAAAAAGAAGATTCTCTCTTGGAATGAAGTGCTTTGTAATTACTTCATTTATGTGACCCTCAATTTCAGACATTTTGTTTTTATCGAAAAAAAACTCCAGCCGGTTATCTGTTGTTGCATAGAGTACTGCAAGGTGGTTTTGAAGTGAATAGTTGATGAGCGAATCAGTGTTAACAGTATCTCTTCGCGGGTGTGTAAAAACAATTAGTCCATTTATCTTTCCCTCATCCGGAAGCCAGACTGTGTAACCGGGATTTATTTTGGGAATAGCAATTTGCGGAGTTAAATAAATGTCTCCTTCAGCAGGAACTTCCCGATTAAAAACAATTTGTCCCAATGTAATTTTACAAAGAAGTAAAATTGTTAGGCTCATTATTAATTTCATATCTGAAATATTATTTAAATCATTATTATTTCAAATAAACCATTTTATTTGTTTGAATAAACGAACCGATTTTTAACTGATAAAAATAAATTCCGCTTGTTAAGCCGGTTGCATTGAAAGTAACTTCGTGCTCACCTGCCGGAAGGTTTTCGTTTACAAGAGTTGCGATTTCTTTACCGAGAACATTATAAACTTTCAAAGTAATTAATTGAGATTGCTTCGTTCCACTCTCAATGACAGAAGGGATAGTAAACTTAATTTTTGTACTTGGATTGAAGGGATTTGGATAGTTCTGTTTTAATTTAAATTCAAAATTATTTATGGACGATTCATCAGGAACTGATACCGCAGTAATATCTCTTATTACAACTGCATTTGGTGTTAGTAAGTTTCCTGCGCCACTAGGGATAAGATCCTCGATATAAGTGCCAGCGCTATCAAATAACTTAACAGAACTTGTAGCCCCATTTCCTATTAATATATCTCCATTTGGGAAAAAGTCTACTCCCTCAGAATTACTTAATCCGGTTATAAAATCATTTAAATAATTCCCATTGGGATCAAATCTTTTTACTGAGGTACCATTATAATCTATCACGAGTAAGTCACCATTATCATCGAACCAAATATTGGTTGGGCCTAAAAGATTTGTAGTAACAAAAAGTCCCATATCATTTCCGTTTTCATCAAACTTCCTTACATTCTTCCCACTATACGATGAGACATACAAATTTCCATTGCCATCCCAATCCAGTCCGATGCTTTGAGCAACACCAACAGTCGTAAATTCATCAAAGAAGGTACCATCTAATTGATAACGCCTAACTTTTCCATTCCCGCTCCATTGCAAGACATAAAGTAAACTATCCTCTCCAATTTTCATTCTTGTTGGTCCACCAATTCCTGTGGCAAAGTCTTCAATATATTGTCCGGTAGTTGAATTAT